>DBAW01000150.1:0-175 GCA_002291855.1 Sphingomonas sp. UBA1000 | reverse complement strand
GGATCGACATGTTCGACTGTGTGCTGCCGACGCGCAGCGGCCGCACCGGCCAGGCCTTTACCCGCGACGGGCCGATCAACATCCGCAATGCCCGTTTTGCCGAGGATCAGGGGCCGCTCGACCCCGATTGCGCCTGTCCGGTCTGTGCGCGGTGGAGCCGCGCCTATCTGCATCA
>DBAW01000254.1 GCA_002291855.1 Sphingomonas sp. UBA1000 | reverse complement strand
GCGCGCGGCAGTTCGTGGGCGATACCGCGCCGGTCGCGCATCTGCGGGCGCTGCGCGATGCCGCCGATCCGGTCGGCTTCTCGCCCGATCTGTGGAAACAGTTTGCCGAAATGGGCTTTGCCGCGATCCTCATTCCCGAAGCCGATGGCGGGCTGGGCCTCGGCCATGTCGAGGCGGGCGTGGTGCTGGAGGAGATTGGCCGCAACCTCACCCCCTCGCCCTTCCTGTCGACGGCGGTCGGCGCGGTGACGGCGCTGCGCCATGGCGGTCAGGGACTGCGGTCGCACTGGTTCGGGCGCATCGCGCGCGGCGAGGCGGTGGCGGCGCTCGCCATCGATGAAGGGGCCAAGCACCGGCCCGAACAGATCGCGCTGGCCGCCGAACGGTCGGGCAACGGCTTTGCGCTGTCGGGGACCAAGCGGTTCGTGACCCATGGCCATGTCGCCGATCTGATCATCGTCGCCGCGCGCACCGAAGGCCAGCCGGGCACGCAGGACGGCATCACGCTGTTCGCGCTCGACAAGGGCGCGGCCGGCCTGTCGGCGCGGCCCGAGCGGCTGGCCGATGCCGGCCTTGCGGCGACGCTGGCGTTCGACCGGGTCGAGGTGACCGCCGATCAGGTGATCGGCGAGGTCGGCCAGGGCTGGGCCGTGCTGTCGGCGCTGCTGTCGGCCACGCGCGCGGCGGCCTCGGCAGAGCTGCTCGGCGTCGGCGGCGGGGCGATGGACATGACCACCGCCTATCTGAAGGACCGCAAGCAATTCGGCGCGCCGATAGGCAGCTTTCAGGCGCTCCAGCACCGCGCCGCGCATCTTTACTGCGAGATGGAGGTGGCGCGCGCCGCCGTGCTCAAGGCGCAGCAGCTGCTCGATGCCGGCGATGCCGGGGCCGAGCGGGCGGCGCTGGTCGCCAAGGCGATGACCGGGCTTGCGACCACGCTTGCCGTGCAGGAAGGCGTGCAGATGCATGGCGGCATCGGCATGACCGATGAATATGACATCGGCTTTTTCATGAAGCGCGCCCGGGTGCTGGCCGAAGCCTTTGGCGATGCCAATTGGGCGGCGGACCGGCTGGCGCGGATGGGCGGCTATTGATGAGCGAGAAACGCGCGACCGACCCCAGCGGCCTGATCGCCCAGCTGGAGGAGTTGCTGACCGTCGAGGAGCTGGACCGCGACCTGTATCGCGGCCGGCGCCAGCCCGAAGGGCGGGGCCGGGTGTTTGGCGGTCAGGTGATCGCCCAGGCGCTGATGGCCGGGGTGCAGGCGGTCGATCCCGACCGGGTGCCGCATTCGCTGCATGCCTATTTCATGCGCCCGGGCGACGAGGAGCTGCCGATCATCCTGCGCGTCAACCGCGACTATGACGGCGGCAGCTTTTCCACGCGGCGGATCATCGCCTTTCAGAAGGGCGAGCCGATCCTGAACATGGCGGCATCGTTCCAGAAGCGCGAAGAGGGCCTGTCGCATCAGGATGAAATGCCCGACGTGCCGCCGCCCGAGACGCTGACCCCGGAGGCGGAGCTGCGGTTGCAGGTCGCCGATCAGGTGCCGGAGCGGCTGCGCGATTTCTTCACCCGGCCGCGCCCGTTCGACATCCGCCATGCCAGCCCCTGGACCCCGCTGGAGGCCGATGCGCATCCGCCGGTGCAGAATGTCTGGTTCCGCGCCCAGGCCCCGGTCACGGGCGGGCCGGACATGCACCGGGCGATGCTCGCCTGGGCATCCGACATGATGCTGCTCGGCACCGGCATGCGCCCGCACGGGCTCAGCTGGGTGCAGCCGGGCGTGCAGACGGCCAGCCTCGATCATGCGCTGTGGTTTCATGACGATGTCCGCGTCGATGACTGGCTGCTCTATGCGATGGACAGCCCCTGGGGCGGGCGCGGGCGCGGCTTCAACCGGGGCAAGATCTTCGCGCGCGACGGCCGGCTGGTCGCCAGCGTCACGCAGGAAGGGCTGATGCGGCGGCGGGGGTGATCCCCGCCGCGAAACCTCTCCAGACCTCTGATTTGCCGCATTTTCCCAGTCGCCGGGTGAGTCTAGCCGGCTTGAAAATGCTCTAGCGCCAGCGCCAGTCGGCGTCGTCCGCGCCCAGCATCGGCGGGGCGCGTTCGGCCATCATCGGCGCGCCGTCGATCACCATCGGCCCGCGCACCTGCGGCAGGGTGCCGCCCGCGACATGCGGCGCGGCGAGCGGACGCACCAGCCCGCGCGCCACCGCCTGCGGATCGCTGAGCGCCTGGGCGATGTCGTTGATCGGGCCGCCCGGCACGCCGGCCTCGGTCATCGCGGCCAGCAGCGCCGCGCGCGGCATCCGCGCCGTCGCTGCGGCGATCAGCGGCACCAGCCGCGCGCGCGCGGCGATGCGCCCGGCATTGGTCGCAAATGCAGGATCCTCGGCCAGTTCGGGCAGGCCGATGATGCGGGCAAATCGGGCGAATTGCCCGTCATTGCCCACCGCGACGATCACATGCCCGTCCTGCGTCGGAAAGGGCTGATAGGGGGCGACATTGGGATGGGCATTGCCCATCAGCCCCGGCACCTCGCCGCCGACCAGATGGTTCATCGCCTGATTGGCGAGCATCGCCGCCTGCACGTCGAACAGCGCCATGTCGATCACCGCGCCGCGCCCGGTGTCGTGGCGGCGGTGGAGCGCGGCCAGAATGGCGCTGGTCGCATAGGTGCCGGTGAACAGATCGACCACCGCGACGCCGACGCGCTGCGGCTCGCGCCCCGGCTCGCCGGTGATGCTCATCAGCCCGCCCATCGCCTGGATCAGATAGTCATAGCCGGGGCGCGCCGCATAAGGCCCGGTCTGGCCAAAGCCGGTGATCGAGCAATAGATCAGCCGGGGATGGGCCGCCGTCAGCGTTTCGGCATCGAGGCCGTAGCGGACCAGCCCGCCGGTCTTGAAATTCTCGATGACGATATCGGCCCCGGCCGCCAGCTCGGCCAGCCGCGCCCGGTCGGCGGGATCGTCGAAATCCGCGGTGATCGAGCGTTTGCCGCGATTGCAGGCGTGGAAATAGGCGGCCGAGATCGGCGCGCCATCGGCCCCGGTGACGAAGGGCGGACCCCAGCCGCGCGTGTCGTCGCCCGCGCCGCGCCGTTCGACCTTGATGACGTCCGCGCCCAGATCGGCGAGCATCTGCCCGGCCCAGGGGCCGGCCAGAATGCGCGCCAGTTCGAGCACCTTCACCCCCGCCAGCGGCCGGGGGGCGGCAGGGGTGGCCGGTCCTTCAGCCTCAGAAAAAGGCATTCAGCCCCGTCTGCGCCCGCCCGAGGATCAGCGCATGAACGTCATGCGTGCCCTCATAGGTGTTGACCGTCTCCAGGTTCATCAGGTGACGCATCACATGATATTCCTCGGCAATGCCGTTGCCGCCGTGCATGTCGCGCGCCATCCGCGCGACATCGAGCGCCTTGCCGCAATTGTTGCGCTTGACGAGGCTGATCATCTCGGGCGCGACCCGGCCTTCGTCGAACAGCCGCCCGACGCGCAGGCTCGCCTGCAGGCCGAGCGCGATTTCGGTCTGCATGTCGGCAAGCTTTTTCTGGATGAGCTGGGTGGCGGCGAGCGGCCGGCCGAACTGCTTGCGTTCAAGCGTATAGGCGCGGGCGCGGTGCCAGCAATCCTCGGCCGCGCCCATCGCGCCCCAGGAAATGCCGTAGCGCGCGCGGTTGAGGCAGCTGAACGGACCCTTCAGCCCTTCGACGCCGGGCAGCAGCGCATCCTCGCCGACCTCGACCCCGTCCATCATCACCATGCCGGTGGTCGAGGCGCGCAGGCTGAGCTTGCCCTCGATCTTGGGCGCGGTCAGCCCGGCCATGCCCTTTTCCAGCACAAAGCCGCGAATGGCCCCGCCATGGGCGTCCGATTTGGCCCAGATCACGAACACATCGGCAAAGGGGGCGTTGGAAATCCAGGTCTTGGACCCGGTCAGCCGGTAGCCGCCATCGATCTTCTCGGCGCGGGTGCGCATGCCGCCGGGGTCCGAGCCCGCATCCGGCTCGGTCAGGCCGAAACAGCCGACATGTTCGCCGCGCGCCAGCCGCGGCAGGTAGCGGCGGCGCTGCTCCTCGCTGCCGAACGCATGGATCGGATACATGACCAGCGAGCTTTGCACGCTCATCATCGAGCGATAGCCCGAATCGATCCGTTCGACCTCGCGCGCGACCAGCCCGTAAGCGACATAGGATGCGCCCGCGCAGCCATAATCTTCGGGCAGGGTGACGCCGAGCAGCCCCAGCTCGCCCATTTCGGCAAAGATCGCCCGGTCGGTCACTTCGTCGCGGAACGCCGCGACGACGCGCGGCAGCAGCCGGTCCTGCGCATAGCCATGGGCCATGTCGCGGATCGCGCGTTCTTCCTCGGTCAGCTGATCGTCGATCAGCAGCGGATCATCCCAGCGCAGCCGGGCGATGGATGTGGCGTTCATCGGTTCTGCTCCTTGGGCGCCGGTCTAGGCCGGGATGCAGAAAAAAACTACCGCCGCTGCGCGAAGAAGTCGCGGAGCATCGTCGCTGCCTCGGTCTCGCCGATCCCGGCATAGATTTCGGGCCGGTGATGGCAGGTGGGGTGCGAAAACACCCGCGCGCCATGATCGACGCCGCCCCCCTTGGGATCAGCCGCCGCATAATAAAGCCGGGCGATTCGCGCATGGGCGATCGCCCCGGCGCACATCGCGCACGGCTCCAGCGTCACCCAAAGGTCGCAATCGCCCAGCCGTTCCGCGCCCAGCAGCGCCGCCGCCGCGCGAATCGCCACGATTTCGGCATGGGCGGTGGGATCGGCGCGGCGCCGCGTCTCGTTGCCGGCCTCGGCCAGCACCTTGCCCGCGCGGGTGATGACCGCCCCCACCGGCACTTCGCCCGCCTCGGCCGCTGCCCGCGCACAGGCAAGCGCACGGCGCATCGGCTCGGGCATGGGAAAAGACATGGCCGCGGCCATGCCGGGCCGGGCGGGCGGCTGTCAAATGCCCGCCGGACCCTGCGCCGTTACCTGCTCGAATCGTCCTTGGCCGCGCGGTTGCCGCTGTCCTCGGCGCGGTCGTCGCGCGCCGAATCGATGTCGATCACCGGCACTTCCACGGTCGTGTTCTTGGTGCGGACGTCGATATCGCCGACATCGGCTTCATAAGCGGGCAGCTGGCCGCCCTTCACCTCGGGCAGCCTTGCCTTTTGCGTCTGGTCGATGTCGATGAAGCCGGTGGCGATGGCCCCGATCAGCACCAGGGCGATGATGGCGATGGCGGCGAGTGCAGCGCGCATGGACTGTTCCTTTCAGCTGGTCGCGGACCAACGAACCAGCGCCCTGCCGGTTGCGGCCGGACCCGGCATCCGGCCGGGGTGCGGTTGACGCCGGGCGGGGATGGGTTTATGCGCGCCGCTTTCCGGGCAACCCGTTCCAGGATGAAGATCACATGTCGCGCATTTGCGAGCTGACCGGCAAGGGCCGGCAGGTGGGCCACAATGTCTCCCACGCCAACAACAAGACCAAGCGGACGTTCCTGCCGAATCTGCAGAATGTCACGCTGATCTCCGATGCCCTTGGCCGCAGCGTGAAGCTGCGCGTCTCGACGCACGGTCTGCGCTCCGTCGAACATGTCGGCGGCCTCGACAACTGGCTGCTGAAGACCAGCGAGGACAAGCTCGGGCCGACGGCGCGCAAGCTGAAGCGCGAGCTGAAGAAGGTTCAGGTCGCGGCCTGAGCCGCGCCGCCTGCGCCCCAGCACTGAATAATGTCACGCCGCCGGCCGGGCATCTGCCCGGCCGGCGTTTCGTGTTGGGATCAGCCTTGCGTCTCGTCCCACCGGAAACGGAGCAGCAGGCTGCGCTGGACGGGCATATGATTGTCGTCGCTTGCCACCCACAGGATCGTCGCATCGCCTTCGCGGGTGATGGCCAGCGCCTCGTAATTGTCGCTGATGACGGGCGGGGCGAGCCGCGCGATCACCGTTGATGCCAGTGTCGCGCCGGCCTTGATGGTCGCGGGATCGGCAATCGCGATCAGCGCCGTCATCGGCCAGCCGACCCGCCGTTCGAGAATCAGGATGCGCCCGTCGGGCAGCTGCGCGACATCGGTGACCCGGTGGCCGGGCGCAGGGCGATAGGAAAAATCGAGCGGCTGCACCCCCGTCACCGGATCGCCCGGATAAAGCAGCGCATCGCGGCCGCCCGATTGCGTCAGCCCGCCTTCGGCGAACAGCAGGAAGCGGCCATCGGCCAGCCGGGTCATCGCTTCCACCCCGCCATTTTCCGGCCAGGGGCGGCGCGGCCGGATCGGCACCATGCCGGTCGCCCGCGCCGGCCCGCCGCCGGGGCCGGGGGCATAGCGCCAGATGCCGTGCTGCTGCTCGAACGCCACCCAGAGCGTGCCGGTGGCGGGATCGACGGCCATCGCCTCCGAATCGCGTTCCGCCTTCAGATAGCCGCTGCCCGGCCCTGCCGGCAGGTCGCCGACCTGCGCATCGGCCAGCCGCCCGCCCGCCGCCGCCAGCCCGAACACGCCGCCGCCATCGCTGACCAGCAGCAGCCGCCCGGCCCGGGCGATCATCGCCGACCAGCCGCCAAAGGCCCGGTCCGGGCTGTCGAGCCGCCAGCCGCCGAGAAAGACGAGCGGGCCGATGCGGGTGCGGCGCGGATCGGCCGGGTCGAGCATGACCGGCGTGGCGGTGATCCGCGCCCCCGGCTGCAACAGCGGGCGCGGTGCCTCGCCGCTATGGCCGCCGGTGCCAAAGGCCATCAGCAGGATCGACACGAGGAAGCGGCGCATGGCCCCGCCCTAATGCGCTTTCGGGCGCAGGGGAATCGGCCGGGGGCGCGGGCCGGTGCAAAAGCGTCCCCCCGCGCAAACGCCCCCTCAGCCGCCCCGGTAGAGCAGCGTCACCGACACCCGCCGGTTGCGCGGATCGCCGGGCTGGCCGGTGACATAGGGTTCGCGGTCGGCCACCCCCTCGATGCGCGAAAAGCGCATTTCGGCGACACCGCCCAGCGCCAGCCGGCGGCGCGTCGCCTCGGCCCGGCCCGATGACAGCATCCAGTTGTTCATCAGCCGCGGATCGCCATAGGCGAGGCTGTCGGTATGGCCGCGAATGGCGATGCGGTTGCCAAGCGGCGCGACCGCACGGGCGACGGTGTCGACCAGCTCGGCCGCCTCGCGGTTGAGTGCCGTCGTGCCGAGCGCGAACATCGAATAATCGGCATTGTCGATCAGGTCGACGCGCAGCCCGTCGCGCGTCGGCACGAAGCGGATGTTGCGCCTGACGCGCGCGAAACGCGGATCGGCCGCCAGCCGGCGCGCCAGCTGTTCGCGCAGCCGGGTGAAGTTCTTCTGATCCTCCGCGCGCACCGCCGACGGCGCATCGGCGCGCAGCGATCCCTTGTCGCCCGTGCCCTCGCGCTCGCCGCCGGCCGCCGACAGCGGCACGGTCATCGCGCGGGTGCCGGTCTGCGCGGCGCGGTGGGGATAATTGTCCTTGTCCACCAGCGAAGATCCGCCCAGCAGCCCGTTCGATCCGGCACTGTTCTGGCGCGTTTCGACCAGCGTCGGCGCGAAATAATCGGCAAGCGCCTTGCGCTGCTTCTCGGTCGTCGCGCCGAGCAGCCAGAGCAGCAGGAAAAATGCCATCATCGCGGTCACGAAATCGGCATAGGCGACCTTCCACGCGCCGCCATGATGGCCGTCATGCGCCTCGGCCATCACCTTGCGGACGATGATGCGCGGCGGCTCGTTCGAGCCGGCGGGCGGGGGGACGAGGCGGCGGGCGGCCATCGCCTCAGCGGCCCCTCAGCCCGTCGAACACCTCGGCAAAGCTCGGCTGCAACTCATGCTTGATGCCCGAGCGCGCGGCTTCGATCACCAGCGGCTGCGGATGGCCGTGCAGCGAGGCGATGATGATCTGCTTGACCGTCTGATAGATGGCGGTGTCCGCCTCGACCAGCTGGCGCAGCCGGTTGGCGAGCGGGCCGACAATGCCATAAGCGAGCAGCACGCCCAGAAAGGTGCCGACCAGCGCCGATCCGATCATGCCGCCCAGAATCGCCGGCGGCTGATCGATCGACCCCATCGTCTTGACCACGCCTAGCACCGCCGCGACGATGCCGAGTGCGGGCAGCGCGTCGGACAGCGATTGCAGCGCGCTCACCGGCTGCATCACCTGATGGTGATGGGTGCGGATCGCATTGTCGACCACATCCTCGACCGCATGGACATCGAGCGTGCCGGACGAGACGACGACCAGCCGCAGCGTGTCGGCGATCAGATGGACGAGCGCCTCATCCTTGAGCAGCCGGGGATATTCGGCGAAGATCGCGCTCGATTTCGGATCCTCGACATGCGGTTCGAGCGCCACCGGCCCTTCGGTGCGCAACAGCCGCATCAGCCGCGAGACGAGGAAGATGACGTCGAGAAAATCGCGCTTGGCATAGGTCGGCCCGCGAAACACCTGCGCGATGGCGACGCCCAGCGCCTTCAGATCCTTGACCGAATTGCCGATGATGAGCGCGCCCACCGCCGCGCCGCCGATGATCAGCATTTCGTGCGGCAGCGCGTGCAGCACCGGGCCGAGCGCCCCGCCGGTGATCGCAAAACCGCCGAACACCATGACGAGCAGCACCACCAGGCCGATTGCCGGGATCATCGGGTCTTCGCCTCCATCCGCCGGGAACCGCCCCTCGCGGGCCCCGGCAGATCAAACGGCAGGATGGCCGGAGGCTTGAGGAAAAATGGTGGTTAATCAGGGCCTAAATGAAACCCGTGGCGGGGATGTCGTGCGCCGGGAGTTGTTGTTTGGGAAGACCGGCACCGGGTGTTTGTGATTGGGAAGAACGGCACCGGCCCGCACCTCCACCCGGCCTCCCATAGCGTAACCTGCCG
>DBAW01000094.1 GCA_002291855.1 Sphingomonas sp. UBA1000 | reverse complement strand
AAGCGGGCGGCTTGCCGCCGCCCGGTGCCCGATTACTTGATCTTGGCTTCCTTGAACTCGACATGCTTGCGCACGACGGGATCATATTTGCGGAAGCTCAGCTTTTCCGTCTGGGTGCGCGGATTCTTCTTGGTCACGTAGAAGAAGCCGGTGTCGGCGGTGCTGACGAGCTTGATCTTGACGGTGGTCGGCTTGGCCATGACCGGTGAACCTTCATGAACTGGAAAAAGAAAAGCGGCGTCGCCGCCGCTCCCATCGGTGGGCGCTCATGCGCGAGGGCGGGCGATGAGTCAAGGCCCCCGGATTTCGCCCCAGGGTTGCGGGCTGCGGACTGACGGCCCGGCCGGCTTAACGCCTCCTTCACGCTCGCGCGCGAGGATTTGTGCCGCGGACGCCGCCACCCGGACTCGCCACAGCGGGCCGGCGCGGCGCGGAGAGAGGATGGGACACGGATGAGCGGACTGGATCAGGCCTGCGCCCGCATCTGCGCAGAGATTGACGGACTGGCCGGCATCGCCGGGCGGGTGGCGCCGGCATTGCTGTGCGCGCGAATCGACGGCATCCGCCGCGCCGCGCGCGATTACGGCCTGCACCCGGTCGCCGATCTTGCCCATGCGCTGGAAAATGCCGTGGCCACCGGCAGCGCGCGCGGGCTGGTCGGCGATTATCTGGACCTGATGCGCGAGGCGGCACGGTGCGGGCGCACCGACCGCGAGGCGAGCCAGGCCTATCTGGCCGCCGCGCAGGTGCGGCTGAACTGACCGGGCCGGGTCCGCGCAGCCCGGTCTTTTTTTTGGCGCGGCCTGCCACCTTTGCCTTGCCGCCTCGTTGTCCAGCCATCATTTCCTGCCACCATGTCCTGATCGCAACGAGGAGGCACCGATGGCGAAAGTGGCTGGCGACCTGAAAACCCCGACCGACCTGGCGAGCAACGCCACCAAGAGCGTGGCCGATGCGCTCAACAGCGTGCTGGCCGATGCCTTTGCGCTGTATCTCAAGACCAAGAACTTCCACTGGCACGTCTCCGGCCCGCATTTCCGCGACTATCACGAGCTGATGGACATGCAGGCGAGCGAGATCCTGGCCGTCACCGACGACATTGCCGAGCGGGTGCGCAAGATCGGCAACACCACGCTGCGGTCGATCGGCGACATTGCCCGCCGCCAGACCATTGCCGACAATGATGCCGAGTTCGTCACCCCGCAGGACATGCTGGCCGAGCTGCGCGACGACAATCTGAAGCTCGTCCAGCAGATCCGCGCCGCGCGCGAGGCGGCCGAGACCGCAGGCGACACCGCGACCAGCAGCATGGCCGATGACTGGATCGATCAGGCCGAGAAGCGCGCCTGGTTCCTGTTCGAAACCGGCCGGGGCGGCTGACCCCGGCTCCGACCCGCGCCATGGGCATGACCGGCGGGCCGTGGTTGCATTTCGCGCCCGCCTCGGTTATGCGCCCGCGCTTCGCGATCGAAGGGACTGCCCGGCCGGAATGGGCTGCCGCGGCCGTCCGCAATCGTCGAATAACGTAGAAAGGACGAAAATGCCCAAGCTCAAGACCAAGAGCGGTGTGAAGAAGCGCTTCAAGCTCACCGCGACCGGCCTGATCAAGCATGGCGTGGCGGGCAAGCGTCACCGGCTGATCAGCCACAACGCCAAGTATATTCGCCAGAATCGCGGCACCTCGGTGCTGTCGGACGCCGACACCAAGACCGTCAAGGCTTGGGCGCCCTACGGCCTGAAGTAAGGAGGACCCGACATGGCACGAGTGAAGCGTGGCACGACCACGAAGCTGAAGCACAAGCGGATTCTTGATCAGGCGAAGGGCTATTATGGCCGTCGCAAGAACACGATCCGCATCGCGCGCCAGGCCGTCGAAAAGGCCGGCCAGTACGCCTATCGCGACCGCAAGGTGAAGAAGCGCAGCTTCCGCGCGCTCTGGATCCAGCGCATCAACGCGGCGGTCCGCGCCGAAGGCCTGACCTATGGCGTGTTCATGCACGGCCTGAAGCTTGCGAACATCGAACTGGACCGGAAGGTGCTGGCCGATATCGCGATGCACGAAGGCGATGCGTTCAGCGCGATCGTCGCGCAGGTGAAGGCGGCGCTGCCGGAAGGCGCGCGCGTCGCTGCCTGATCCCGCACAAGGGATCAGCGACCGAAACGGATCGGGCCGGGGCAGCGATGCCCCGGCCCTTTTCATGTCACCAGCGGAAAAAGCCGATCACCATGTCGACCACCCGGCCGGACCGGATGTCGACCAGCAGCACATCGTCATAATAGCGGATCCAGCGATACGCGCCCCAGGCCGGCGGCAGCCGATAGGCGAACGGATCGGCCAGCCAATAGCCGCGCCCGAAAATCGGCGGCGCGATGATCAGCCCGGGGCGGAAACGGCGATAGCCATGCGCCCAGCCCGGCGGCGGCACATAGCGCGGCGGGCGCACACCGCCATGGCGCGCGCGCCAGCCCTGCCAGTCATAGCGCCGGTCCTGCCGCCAGCCGGGGTTCCAGTCCCGGCGGTCGCCCTGAAAGCGGCCCGAATCCCAGCCGTCCCCCGGCCCGCGGTCGTCGCGCCGCCCATCGTCCTGCCAGTCCCCGCGCCCATCCAGACCCCGCCCATCGCCATCGCCGCGCTGATCGGCGCGGCGGCGGTCGCCGGGGCCGCGCTCCGCTTCCCGCCAGCCGGGCGTCGTCCGCTCGCCCCGGCGGGGTCGTTCCCAGCCAGGCGGACCATCGCCGTCGCGGCGATAGCGCTGCCAGTCGCGGCCCAGCGGATCGGGGCCGGACGAACCGGGCGCGCGCTCGATCACGCCGGTGTCCATGGTGGCGGGCGGCGGCTGGTCCTGGGCGGCGGCGGGGACCGGCAGCAGGGCCAGCCCGGCCATCGCGATCAGCGGCATGCGCATCGACATCCTCCTTCATCCGCGCAGCTGTGCGGGCATCATCGCGCGCACAGACTGGCCGATCGCCGATGAAGGCAAGGTGAAGCGCGCGGCGCGGGAACCGGATCAGCGCGGGGGCGTCAGCGCCGGCACGGCGGCGGCAGCATCGGCCGGATCGATGCCGGGCGGCGGCAGCGCGGACACCGTCTCGGCACCGCTTGCGATCCGCCCCGCCAGGCGGACCGCATCGCGCAGCCGCGGATAGATGCCGCACCGGCAGATATTGGTGATCGCGGCATCGATTTCCGCATCGGCGGGGGCCGGATTGCGGCGGATCAGCGCGGCGGCCGCCATCACCATGCCGGGGATGCAGAAGCCGCACTGACTGACCCCCAGCGCGGCAAAGGCCTGCTGCACCGGGTGGCTGCGGTCGCGCGACAGCCCTTCGATGGTGGTGACGAACCGCCCCTCGCACGCCGCGATCGACACCCGGCAGCTGGCCACCGCCGCACCGTCGATATCGACGATGCACGCCCCGCATTCGCCGGTGCCACAGCCGAATTTGGTGCCGGTCAGGTTCGATGCGTCGCGCAGCGCCCAGAGCAGGGGCGTCTGCGGATCGAGTGCATAGCTGACCGGCTGGTTGTTGACGGTGAAGCGCGTCACCCGGTCACTCGCGCCAGCTGGTGTCGATGCGGTCGACCAGCCGGACCATCGCGGCGAAATCGGCCTTGCCCGGCCCGCCGGGGATCTGGACCTTGGACAGGTCGCGCTGGTGCACGGCCACAACCTCGTCGGGGATGCGCATGGCCTGCCCCATCGACAGCGTCGCCAGCTGGATCTCGCACGCGCGCTGCAGCGACCAATGCTTGATGAACGCTTCGGGCAGCGTGCGGCCCATCACCAGAATGCCGTGATTTTCAAGGAACATCACGCGCTTGTCGCCGAGGTTGCGGAGCAGCCGCTCCCCCTCTTCGCCGCGCACCGTCACGCCTTCGAACGGGTGATAGGCGATCTGGCCGATAAAGTTGCAGGCGTAGAAATTCACCGGCTGCAGCCCGCCTTCAAGCGCGCTCACCGCCATGCCCGCCGTCGTATGGGTGTGGATGATGCAGTGCGCATCATGGAGGTGCCGGTGGAACACGCTGTGCTGGGTGAAGCCGGCGAGATTGACCGGATAGGGATTGTCGTCGAGCTTGTTGCCGTCAATGTCGATCTTGACAAGGTTCGACGCCTTCACCTCGCTGAAATGCAGGCCGAACGGGTTGATCAGGAACGCCCCGTCCTCATCCGGCAGCTTCACCGTGATGTGGTTGTAGATCATCTCGTCCCAACCGAGCATCGCGAAGACGCGGTAGCAGGCGGCCAGTTCCTGCCGCGCTTCCCATTCCGCCGCGCTCATGTCCGGACGCGTCTTGATCGCCGTCGCCATCCTGCCTCTCCCTTTCTCTGTAACCCTGAGTATCGCACGGAAGCGCGCCCGCCTTCAACGGATGCCGGCAAGGAACCCCCGGCGGCGTTCGCGAGTCCTGAAGCAAGTAGGCGCGGCGGCCATCATCCACCGGCCGCCGGCAAAGGGAGGACCGGACATGAATCTCATTCTGTGGCTCGTCATCGGCGGGGTGATCGGGTGGCTGGCGAGCATCGTCATGCGCACCGACGCCCAGCAGGGCATATTGCTCAACATCGTCGTCGGCATCGTCGGCGCGTTCATCGCCGGGCTGGTGCTGGCCGGGGGCACGATCAACAACAACGATTTCTCGCTGAGTTCGCTGGTCGTGTCGTTTCTGGGCGCGGTCGCGCTGCTCGCGATCGTCAATCTCGTCCGGCGCGGCAGCGTGCGCTGAGCATGAAGCTCAGCGCAGCTCGAACCTGACCTGCAAGGTCACGCCGAGCGTCTGTTCGCCGGGCATCACCTTTGTTTCGGCGGCGGACGCATCCATGCGCATGGCGGTGACCGGGATCGGCCGGCCCGGATCGTCGCCTTCGCGAATCGCCACGATCCGGTGCACGGTCAGCCCGGCGGCTTCGGCATAGAGGCGCGCGCGGGCGCGGGCCGCTGCCACCGCGTCGCGGCGCGCGGCATCGAGCGCGGCTGCCGGGTCGGCGACGGTCAGATCGGGACCGCTGATCTGGTTGATGCCGTTCGCCACCAGCGTGTCGAGCACCGCGCCGGCGCGGGCGATGTCGCGCAGCCGCACCGACAGGCTGTTGACCGCGCGGTAGCCGGTGATGACCGGCGGCCGGTTGTCGGCATAGCGATATTGGGGCTGCAACGAGACCTGTTCGGTGCGGATATCGGCATCCGCGACGCCCGCGCGCGCCAGCGCCGCAAGCACCGCGGCCATCTGCTGGCTGTTGGTGCCAAGCGCCGTGCGCGCATCGGCGGCCTCGGTCACCACCCCGGCCCCGATCACGGCCAGATCGGGGCGCATCCGCGCCTCGCCCCGCGCTTCGATGTCGAGCACCGTTCCCGTGACCGGCGCGGCTGCCGGGATCGCAGGCTGGGCCAGCAGCGGCTGGCCGAGCAGCGGCACCGCGAGCAGCGGAAGGGCAAGAACGGGAAGGAACAGGCGCATGCGCGTCTCCGGGATCAGATGGTCCGTCATTCAAGCGCGCGGGCGCTAAACCGGGGCTGAACGGCGGGCCGAAGACACGCGGTCAGGGCGCGCGCAGGCGCAGCACCAGCCGGTAACCGACGACCAGCGCCAGCGCGCCGCAGGCGGCGCAGGCCCCGCTCGCCAGCGGCGTCAGCGCCGGGCCGAGCATCGACAGTACCAGCGCCCCGCCGCCCACCGCCCCGGCAATGCCGAGCAGCAGTGCGACCACGAAACCGCCGGGATCGCGGCGACGCAGGATCAGCGTGACAAGCAGGCCGGACACCAGCCCGACCGCGATCCACAGAAACAGATCCCTTTCCAACGCGGCCCTTTCCTCCCGCCTCGCGCCGCACGCCCGGGCGACGCGCACAGTTCAGCCGCCGCAGCGGCAAAGGCAAGCCCGGATGCGGCGAACCGCCCGTGCGGCCCGGCCCAATTTCGGCATCCGACGCGTCCGGGCACCCGCGCGGGACGTAGCTGCAACCGGCAGCGTCCCGCGCTTGCGGATTCGGCTCTTGAGGCAGGTGACTTATTAGGATAATACAGCGGCGTTTTCCCAGGACCGCTGCTGCGGAAGGTTTGAGCTGATGAACTACGAAACGAACGTCCTGTCGCAGGATGTGGGCCAGCCACTGATGGACGCGGGCGCACGGCGCCGGCGCGCATTGGTGATCGGGATTGTGGTCGTGCTGGTCGCGGTCATCGGCGCCTATCTGCTGTTCGGGCGTGGCAGCAACGCGCCGCCAGCCGCGACCAAGGGCGGCAAGGCCGAAGCCCCTCATGTCTCGGTGATCGTGCCCGCGCGCCAGCCGGTGGCGCGCACGGTATCGGCGACCGGCCAGCTGGCCGCACGGCGCGAAATGCCCGTGGGCGTGGTGGGCGAAGGCGGCATGGTGCAGCGCGTGCTGGTCGAGCCGGGCGACTGGGTGGCCGCGGGCGCGGTGCTCGCGGTGATCGAGCGCGCCGTGCAGGCGCAGCAGAATGAATCGCTCGCCGCGCAGGTCGGCGTGGCCGAGGCCGATGCCCGGCTGGCCGACAATGAACTGGAGCGCGCGCGCCAGCTCGTCGCCCGCGGCTTCATCTCGCAGGCCGATGTCGACCGGCGCACCGCGACCCGCGATGCCGCGCTGGCCCGCGTCCGGGTGGCGCGCGCCCAGCTGGCCGAATC
>DBAW01000226.1 GCA_002291855.1 Sphingomonas sp. UBA1000 | reverse complement strand
GCGCTGCTGCCGCTCGACCGGCTGATCGAGCCGGACCGGCTGGGCGGCGTGCTCGACCAGCTGGCGCTGCGCGGCCATGCCGATGAAGCGGTGGCGGCGGCCAAGCTGATCGCCCATTGGCTGAGCTTCGGCCCGCCGCTGATGCTCGCTTTGCTGCCGGCGGCGGCCTTGCTGTCGATCGACGGGCCGGCGCTGCTGCGGCTCGAACTGGCGCTGGCGCTCGGCACCCCGGCGCTGGCGGCACTGGGGCTGACAGTCGCGGCGCTGACCGCCGGGCTGCGCGGCACCGGGGCGCTGGGCGGGCTGCTGATGCTGCCGCTGGCGGTGCCGGTGCTGATCTTCGGCGCGGGGGCGGTGGCGGACGGGTCCGGCTCGGCGCTCAGGCTGCTCGGCGCGGTGTCGCTGCTGCTGACGGCAGGCGCGCCCTTTGCCGCCGGCGCGGCACTGCGCGCGGCGCGGGAGTAGGTGCGGAGTTGTTTTTGTCGCGCCTTGCGGCGCGGGGGCGGCGTTGCTTGTGGTGCGGCTCACGCCGCACCGGCGGCACCGGCCCGCACCCCCACCCTCAATCCCGCTGCCAGCGCGCCCAGATCGCGGTGGGCAGGATCAGCCCGCGCGCTTCCTCGCGCACGCCCAGTTCGCCGCATTCGACGCGGCCGGGCAGATCGGCAAAGGCCTGGGCGACCAGTTCGCCGATCGCCAGCGCCGACAGGCGCACCGCATAGACGGTCAGAAACAGAAAGCGCGATTCGGCGTCGAGCAGGCGGCGGCAATCGGCGACCAGCGGCGCCAGATGCTCTTCAAGCTTCCACACCTCGCCTTCGGGGCCACGGCCATATTTGGGCGGATCGAGGATGATCCCGTCATAACGCCGGCCGCGCCGCACCTCGCGCGCGACGAACTTCGCGGCATCGTCGACGATCCAGCGCACCGGCCGGTCGTCCATTCCCGACAGCCGGGCATTTGCGCGCGCCGCCTCGACCGATTTCTTCGAGGCGTCGACATGCACCATCTCGGCCCCGGTCGCCGCCAGCGCCAGCGTGCCGACGCCGGTATAGCCGAACAGGTTGAGCGCGGTGGCCGGCTTCAGGCCGCGCATCCAGTCCCACACCGGGGCCATGTCGGGGAAAAATCCCAGATGCCGGAACGGCGTGCAGGCGGCGGTGAAGCGCGCCTCGTTCCAGGCGAGCGGCCAGCCCTCGCGCGGGACCGGCCGGTCGAAGCGCCAGCGCCCGCCGCCATCCTCGTCCGATCCGGGCACGAACTCGCCGTCAGCCTGCCAGTCGGCGCTGGCGGGCGCCCACATCGCCTGCGGTTCGGGGCGGATGAAGCGGTAACGGCCATAGCGTTCGAGCTTGCGGCCATGGCCGCTGTCGATCAGGCCGTAATCGGCCCAGCCATCGCCGATGAGCAGCCGGGGCGCGTCCATTCAGCCCTGCACCCCGGCAACCGGCGTCGCGCGCGCGGCGATATGCCCGATCACCGCCTCCAGATCGTTGGGCAACAGGCTGAACCGTTCCTCGCGCTCGAACAGCTTGCCGACGCGCGCCGGGAGCGAGGGGCGGATGCCGGTGGCGCGTTCGACCGCGTCGCGGAATTTGGCCGGGTGCGCGGTCGCCAGCGTCACCACCGGCACATCTCCGGGCAGATCCGCCGCCCGCGCGGCGGCGAGCGCGACGGCGCTGTGCGGGTCGATCACCTCGCCCGCGCGCTCGCACGCCCAGCGCATGGCGAGCGACATTTCATCGGCATCGATCCGCGCGCTCGAAAACAGCGGTCGCGCCCCCGTCAGCTGCGCATCGGTGAGCCGCATCGCCCGGTTGGCGGCAAAGGCCGCCATCTGGCCGGGCACGGCGGCGGCATCGAGATCGTGGAGCAGCCGTTCGAAGTTTGAGCTGACCTGGATGTCCATCGACGGGGTCGCGGTGGGCGTGACCACCCCGGCGGCATAATCGCCGGTCGACAGCGCCCGGTGCAGAATGTCGTTCACATTGGTGGCAACGATCAGCCGCGCGACCGGCAGGCCCATGCGCGCGGCGACATAACCGGCGAACACATCGCCGAAATTGCCCGTCGGCACGGCAAAGGCGACCTGCCGGTCGGGCGCGCCCAGCCGGACGGCGGCGTAGAAATAATAGACGATCTGGGCCATCAGCCGCGCCCAGTTGATCGAGTTGACCGCCGACAGGGCAAAGCGGCCGGCGAAATCCGGGCGGCCGAACATCGCCTTCACCATCGCCTGGGCATCGTCGAAACTGCCCTCGATGGCGATGTTGTGGACATTGGGGGCGAGCACCGTGGTCATCTGCCGCCGCTGCACGTCCGACACCCGGCCATGCGGGTGGAGCATGAAGATATCGACCTTGGCCCGCCCGGCGAGCGCGTCGATGGCGGCCGAGCCGGTATCGCCCGAGGTCGCGCCGATAACGGTCAGATGCGTGTCGCGCCGCGACAGGAAGCGCTCGAACAACAGGCCGAGCAGCTGGAGCGCGACATCCTTGAACGCCAGTGTCGGGCCATGGAACAGCTCCAGCAGCCAATGGCGCTGGTCGAGCTGGACGAGCGGCGTCACCGCGGCATGGGCGAAGCGGCCATAGGCCTGGGTGCACAGCGCCTTCAGCGCATCATCGTCGATCGCCCCGCCGACAAAGGGACGCATGACGGCAACCGCCGTGTCGACATAATCCAGCCCGGCGAGCGCGGCGATCTCCGCCCGGTCGAGGCGCGGCCAGGCGCTTGGCACGTAAAGCCCCCCGTCACCGGCAAGGCCGGCCAGGGTCACGGCCTCGAAATCGAGTGTCGGCGCCGCGCCGCGCGTGC
>DBAW01000187.1:10354-10480 GCA_002291855.1 Sphingomonas sp. UBA1000 | reverse complement strand
CGCCGCCTCGGGCGCGTCCGCCGCCGCCCAGCCTGCCCAGCCCGCACCGCCCCCGACGGCAAACCCCGCGCCCGCACCGGTCCGGGTGACGCTTGCCACCGCGCTCGGCCCGATCGTGATCGAGGT
>DBAW01000187.1:0-10344 GCA_002291855.1 Sphingomonas sp. UBA1000 | reverse complement strand
GCGTGGTTTCCTTGCCGATGCCGTCGCCAGGGATCACCGCGATCCGCAGCGCGGCGCCTGCCTCTCGGGTGGGCGACGCGGCGGTCGCCGGGGTCGATGCCGTCATCGGTGGAGGTCCTCGCTCAGGAAAGGTTCGAGGGCGGCCAGCAATGCGCCGGGCGCCTCCTCGGGGATGTAGTGGCCGCACGGCAGCGCCTCGCCGCGCACGTCGGAAGCGACCCGCCGCCACTCCCGCAGCGGCTCGAAGCAGCGCGCGATCACGCCGTCGCGCCCCCACAGGACCAGCAGCGGGCACTCGACGCCGCGACCGGCCTCGCGGTCGGCCCGATCGTGATCGAGGTCGACCGCGCCCGCGCGCCGGTCACGGCGGCCAACTTCCTGCGCTATGTCGATCAGAAACGGCTCGACGGGGCGAGCTTCTACCGTGCCGCCGCCTCTCCCGGATCGACCGAATATGGGCTTGTCCAGTTCGGCCTCAATCCGCTGCCGCAACGGCTGTTGCCGCCGATCGCGCACGAACCGACCACGCGCACCGGCCTCACGCATCTGAGCGGCACCATCTCGCTGGCGCGCGGCGCGCCCGGCACCGGCCAGGGCGATTTCTTCATCGTGGTCGGCGACATGCCCTCGCTCGACGCCGATCCAAAGGCCAGCGGCGACAATCAGGGCTATGCCGCGTTCGGCCGGGTGGTCGAGGGGATGGACGTGGTCCGCGCGGTGCTGGCCGCGCCGATTTCGCCGACGCTCGGCTCGGGCAGCTTTCGCGGCCAGATGCTCGCCGCACCGGTGCGGATCACGAGCGCCCGCCGCGAGCCCTGATCCGTCTTGCCCGGATCCCCCGGCAACGCGGTTGCGATCCATTCACCTGTTGGACGATAGGATGCCGGCCATGCGCAGACTGATTTCGGGCCTGTTGGCCGCCACCCTCGCCGCCTGTTCGGCGACCCCCGCCCCGGCCGAACCGGCGATCTGGAAGGTCGCCGATCCGGATACCACCATCTATCTGTTCGGCACCGTCCATGTCCTGCCGCCGAAGATCAACTGGCGGACGCCCAAGCTTGACGACACGCTGGCCCGCGCCGACGAGCTGGTGCTGGAAATCGCCGATCAGGACGACAAGCAGCAAATGGCCGCAACCTTCGCCCGGCTGGCGATTTCGCCCGGCCTGCCGCCGCTTGCCCAGCGCCTGCCCGAAGACCGGCGCGCCAAGCTCGACGCGCTGCTTGCCAAGGCGGGGCTGAAGCCGGGGCAGCTCGACATGCTCGAAACCTGGGCGGCGGCGGTGACGCTCGGCTCGGCCGTCTATGCCGGGATGGGCATGACCGTCGAAAACGGCGTCGAGCGCCAGCTGGCGGCGGCGTTCGAGAAAAAGGGCAAGGACGTTGCCGGGCTGGAGACGACCGCCCAGCAGCTCGGCTATTTCGACACGCTCGATGAAGCGACGCAGCGCGCGCTGCTCACCAGCATCGTCGATGATTCGGACAAGGCGGCTGCCGATTTCGAACAGATGATCGCCGCCTGGTCGCGCGGCGACGTCAAGGCGATCGCCGAGACATTCGACAGCGAGCTGCGCCGCTCCCCCGAGCTGGCCGATGTGCTGCTTGACCGCCGCAACGCCAATTGGGTCGGCTGGCTCACCCAGCGCATGGCGCAGCCGGGAACCGTGATGGTCGCGGTCGGGGCCGGCCATCTGGCGGGCAAGGGCTCGGTGATCGAGCGGCTGGAAGCCGCCGGGCTGCGGGTCGAGCGGGTCCAGTAATCCCGCCAGCCTTGCGGGCGCGCGGCTTCTCGGCTATGCGCCCGCGCTTCCGCCATGGTCATCCCTGGAGGCGTGGCGGAGAAACTGTGCAACCGACAAGATTTGGAGACATGCGATGAGCGAGACGCTGACGCTGTCGGCCGAGGTGCGCGAGCGGGCAGGCAAGGGAGCCTCCCGCGCCATTCGCCGCGAAGGCCGCGTGCCCGCCGTCATTTACGGCAACAAGGAAGAGCCGCTGGGCATCCACGTTGAAGAACGTGCGCTCAACAAGCTGCTGAACACCGGTCACTTCATGAACGCGGTGGTGATGATCGAAACGCCGAACGGCGCGATCCGCACCCTGCCCAAGGACGTCCAGTTCCACCCGGTGACCGACCGGCCGCTGCATGTCGATTTCCTGCGCATCGGCGAACACACGACCGTGACGGTCGAAGTGCCGGTGCATTTCACCAACGAAGCGGCCTCGCCGGGCCTGAAGCGTGGCGGCGTGCTCAACATCGTCCGCCACGAGATCGAGCTGGTGGTCGATGCCGCCGAGATCCCGGACGAAGTGACCGTCGATCTGGCCGGCTATGAAGTCGGCGATTCGATCCATGTCAGCCAGGTCAAGCTGCCGGCTGGCGCGCGTCCCGCGATCGAAGACCGCGACTTCACGATCGCGACCATCGTCGCGCCGTCGGGTCTGAAGTCGGCCGAAGGCGAAGCCGCCGCCGAAGGCTGATCCCGGCCTTTGACCGGTCTGTGACTGACCGGTCTGTGACTGGCCACCGCCCCGCGCCACATGCGCCGGGGCGGTGGCCGGAACAGCCGCCGCGCCCGACACCTCCCCACCCCCGCCAGGACAGGCAGCGATGCAGATCTGGGTCGGCCTGGGCAATCCGGGCGCGCAATATGCGCTTCACCGCCACAATATCGGCTTCATGGCGATCGACGCGATTGCCGAAGTCCATGGCTTTCCCGCGCCGCGCCGCGCCTTTCAGGGCTGGGCGCAGGACGGGCGGATCGGCACGCACAAGCTGCTGCTGCTCAAGCCCGCCACCTTCATGAACGAAAGCGGCCGCGCCATTGGCGAGGCGATGCGCTTCTACAAGCTCAGCCCCGCCGATGTGACGGTGTTTCACGACGAGCTCGATCTCGCGCCGTTCAAGGTCAAGGTGAAACAGGGCGGCGGCACCGCCGGGCATAACGGCCTGCGCTCGACCGAGGCGCATATCGGCGCCGATTTCCGCCGCGTGCGGCTGGGGATCGGCCATCCGGGGCACAAGGACCGGGTGACCGGCCATGTGCTGGGCAATTTCGCCAAGGCCGAAATCGACCCGCTGACCGACATGCTGGGCGCAATCGCCGCCGAGGCCGTATGGCTGGCCGCTGGCGATGCCACGCGGTTCATGAACGATGTCGCGCTCAGGATGCAGGACTGAACGGCATGACGGTGCGCAACCTTTTCGCCACCCCGCTTTACGAAGCCGATCTGGGCCAGCCGGCGCTGATCGCCGAACTGGCCGACGCGGTGCGCGCGCTCGCCGCCGAAGACCGGGCCGGGCAGCGCTGGTCACGCGCGCACGGCTATCGCGGCTACACCTCCTACGCCTCACTCAACGATCTGCCGCTGCGCGATCCGCGCTTTGCCGACCTCAAAAAGCTGCTCGACCGTCATGCCGCGGCCTTTGCCGATCAGGCGGGCCTCGATCTGGCCGGACGGCGGCTGAAACTCGACAGCCTGTGGGTCAACATCCTGCGCCCGGGCGGCGCGCATAGTGGCCATATCCACCCGCACAGCGTGGTGTCGGGCACGCTCTACATCGAAACCCCGCCGGGCGCGGGTGCGATCCGGTTCGAAGATCCGCGCCTGCCGCTGCTGATGGCCGCGCCGCTGCGCCGCGCCGACGCACCGGCAGAGGCGCAGAACTTCGTCCATGTCGCCCCCGCCCCCGGCCGGCTGCTGATGTGGGAAAGCTGGCTGCGCCACGAAGTCCTGCCCAGCACCGCCCGCGCCGACCGGATCAGCATCAGCTTCAACTATCGCTGGTGACCGGGCGGGAGTTGCGGGATCCGCCCGGATCGCCTTATGGGCGGCAGCTGACGGGCGCCCGGCCGGGCGCCGCACATCAGCGGCCATGAACGCGCCGCAAGGGAGCATCCATGGGTTTCAAATGCGGCATTGTCGGGCTGCCCAATGTCGGCAAGTCGACGCTGTTCAACGCGCTCACCGAAACGGCGGCGGCGCAGGCGGCGAATTATCCGTTCTGCACGATCGAGCCCAATGTCGGGCAGGTCGCGGTTCCCGATCCGCGGCTTGACCGGCTGGCCGCGCTGGCGGGTTCGGCGAAGAAGATCGAAACGCAGCTCGCCTTTGTCGACATTGCCGGGCTGGTGCGCGGCGCCTCGCGCGGCGAAGGGCTGGGCAACCAGTTTCTCGCCAATATCCGCGAGGTCGACGCCATCGTCCATGTGCTGCGCTGCTTCGAGGACGGCGACATCACCCATGTCGAAGGCCGGGTCGATCCCATCGCCGATGCCGAGACGGTCGAGACCGAGCTGATGCTCGCCGACCTTGAGAGCCTGGAGAAGCGCGTCCCCAATCTGGTCAAGCGCGGCCAGCAGGGCGACAAGGATGCCAAGGCCGCCGCCGCCATCCTGTCGCGCGTGCTCGACCTGCTGCGCGACGGCAAGCCCGCGCGGCTGGTCGACTGTCAGGACGAGGAGGAGCGCCGCCATTTCGACATGGCGCAGCTGCTGACCAGCAAGCCCGTCCTTTACGTCTGCAATGTCGACGAGGCCAATGCCGCCGACGGCAATGAACTGTCGGCACGCGTGTTCGCCAAGGCGGCGGCCGAGGGCGCGCAGGCGGTCGTCGTGTCGGCGGCGATCGAGGCCGAGATCGCGACGCTGGAAGCCGCCGACCGCGCCTCGTTCCTCGCCGATCTCGGGCTTGAGGAAACCGGCCTCGCGCGGGTGATCCGCGCCGGCTATGCGCTGCTTGACCTCATCACCTTCTTCACCTGCGGTCCCAAGGAAGCGCGCGCCTGGACGGTGCACAAGGGCGCCCGCGCGCCGCAGGCAGCCGGCGTCATCCATTCGGATTTCGAGCGCGGCTTCATCCGTGCCGAGACGATTGCCTATGACGATTATGTCGCCACCGGCGGCGAAGCCGGGGCGCGCGAGGCCGGCAAGCTGCGCCAGGAAGGCAAGGACTATCTGGTCCAGGACGGCGATGTGATGCTGTTCCGCTTCAATGTCTGACCGGGGCGCACTGCACCGGGTGCCCGCCGCCCTGCTGCTGCTGACCGCATTGCTGCTGCTGACCGCGCTGCTGCTGCCCGGCGGGCCGGCGCTGGCGCGGATGGCAGCGGCACGGGTGCCGACGATCCTGATCTCGGTCGACGGTTTCCGGCCCGATTATCTGGATCGCGGCATCACCCCGGTGCTGTCGCGGCTGGCGCGCGACGGCGCGACCGGGCCGATGCGCCCCTCCTTTCCGTCCAAGACCTTTCCCAATCACTGGACGCTGGTGACCGGGCTGCGCCCCGACCGGCACGGCATCGTCGCCAATGTGATGGAAGACGCCCGCCGGCCGGACGAGCAATTCACCATGGCGAGCGACGACCCGTTCTGGTGGAACGAGGCGGAGCCGATCTGGGTCGCGGCCGAACGCGCGGGCGTGCGCACCGCGACGATGTTCTGGCCCGGCTCCAATGTCGGCTGGGGCGGCACCAAGCCGGCGGCGCGCTATGCCCCGGTCGAAGGCGGCACCCGCCCGGCCGACTGGGTGCAGTTCAACCAGGCGGTGACCGGCACACAGCGGGTCAACGCCGTGCTCGACTGGCTGCGCCGCCCGGCGGCGATCCGGCCCGGCTTCATCACCCTTTATTTCGACACGGTCGATACGGCGGGGCATGAGTTCGGCCCGGTCGATCCGCGCACCGATGCCGCCATCGCCGCGCTCGACCGCGACATCGGCCTGCTGATCGACGGGCTGGCCCGCCTCAGGGTCCGCGCCAATCTGGTGATCGTTGCCGATCACGGCATGGCCGCGACGTCGAGCGACCGGCTGATCGTGCTCGACGATATCGTCGATCCGGCGCTTTACCGGCTGGTCGAGGCTGGTCCCTATGCCAGTTTCGTCCCCGCCCCCGGCCGCGAGGCTGCGCTGGAAGCCGCGCTGTTCGCCCCGCACCCGCACATGCAGTGCTGGCGCAAGGGCGAAATGCCGGTGCGGTTCGGCTATGGCCGGCATCCGCGCGTGCCGCCCTATCTGTGCCTTGCCGACAGCGGCTGGACCATCGTGCGCAAGCCCCCGGCGACAGGCTGGACCGGCGGCGCGCACGGCTATGCGCCCGATACGCCCGACATGGCAGCGCTGTTCATCGGCCATGGCCCGGCCTTCCGGCGCGGCGTGACCCTGCCGGGATTCGACAATGTGGCGGTTTATCCGCTGCTTGGCCGGCTGCTCGGGCTGGATGCAAAAAAAGATCTCGACGCCGACGCTACGGCATTCTCGGGCGCGCTCCGCCGGCCCTGACCGGGGTCTTGATCGCCCGCCCCCGGCCGGTTCAGGCTCGCCCCGATCCGGCGCGACAGCCGGACCGGGGAGCGGAGCGGGATGACGGCGCATGATCTATTTTGAGGATATCGAGGTCGGGTCGACGACGCGGTTCGGGGCCTATCACGTCACGCGCGACGAGGTGATCGACTTTGCCCGCCGCTATGATCCCCAGCCCTTCCATCTGTCGGACGAGGCGGCCGCCAAGACCCATTTCGGCCGCATCGCCGCGTCAGGCTGGCACAGCTGCGCGATGATGATGCGGATGCTCGTCGATCACATGACCGAGACCAAGCAGGCGGGCCTCGGCTCGCCCGGCATTGACGAGCTGCGCTGGCTCAAGCCCGTTTATCCCGGCGACACGCTGCGCATGGAAAGCGAGATTCTGGAAAAGACCGCCTCGCGCAGCCGCCCGGATATGGGCAGCTACAAGACCGCGACGACGGTGTTCAACCAGCATGACGAGCCGGTGATGACGCTGCGCTCGATCGGCCTGATCCGCCGCCGCCCGGCCGAATAAACCCGTCAGGAAAAGATTGACGCATAGCGCGCGCGCAACGCCGCCTTCTCGATCTTGCCCATGGTGTTGCGCGGCAGCGCGTCGAGCAGTTCCACCGCCTTGGGCAGCTTGTAGGATGCCAGCCGGTCCCGCAGCGCCGCGGGGATGGATGCCGGATCGAGCGTGACGCCCGCCGCCGGGGCGATGATGGCGACGACCGCCTCGCCGAAATCGGGATGCGGCACGCCGATCACCGCGGCCTCGGCCACGCCCGGCAGCCGGTCGATCTCCGCCTCGACCTCGGCCGGATAGACGTTCAGCCCGCCGGTGATGACCAGATCCTTGGCCCGGCCGACAATGTGCAGATAGCCGGCCTCGTCGAACCGCCCCAGATCGCCGGTCCTGAACCAGCCCTTGGCGGCAAAGGCCTCGGCGGTGCGCTCCGGCTGCCGCCAATAGCCCGCAAAGACATTGGGGCCGCGCACCTCGATCCCGCCAACGCCGCCAGAATCCGGGCCAGCATCCGGGCCAGAATCCGGATCGTCGATGCGAATCTCGACCCCCGGCAGCGGCGGCCCGACACTGCCCGGCACCCGCGCGCCGGCCAGCGGGTTCGATGCCAGCATCCCGGTTTCGGTCATGCCATAGCGTTCAAGGATCGCATGGCCGGTGCGCGCGGCAAAAGCACGGTGCACCTCGGCCGACAGCGGCGCGGAGCCGGAGATGAACAGCCGCATCCCCGCTGCCCGTTCCGGCGTCAGCTCCGCCCGGTCGAGCAGCCGGCTGTAAAAGGTCGGCACCCCCATCAGCACCGTCGCCTGCGCCAGATCGTCGAGCACCCGGCCGGCATCGAACCCCTGATGCCAGAGCATCCGCGCGCCTGAGCCGAGCGCGCAATGGCTGGCGACGAACAGGCCATGGACATGAAAGATCGGCAGCGCATGGATCAGCCGGTCAGCGGCGCTGAACCCCCAGGCGCGGATCAGCGTCGTCGCATTGGCGGCCAGATTGCCATGGCTGAGCATCGCGCCCTTGGGCCGCCCGGTCGTGCCCGATGTGTAGAGGATCGCGGCGAGCGCGTCGGCAGACGGTGCCGCAAGCGGCAGCGGAGCGGCGGTTTCCGCCGCGCCGGCAAGCTGGTCCAGCATCGCCGCGTCGACGACCAAAGCCGGTTCGGCATCGGCGCGGAAATAATCCAGCTCATGCGCGGTGGCACCGGGATTGACCGGCACATAGACGATCCCCGCCCGCACCGCCGCCAGATAGACGAGCAACGCGGCGACCGATTTGGGCGCGGTGGCGAGGATGCGGTCGCCCGGACGGACGCCGCGCGCGGCAAGCACCGCTGCAAGGCGCGCGGTGCGCGCGTCGAGTTCGCCATAGCTGAGCGGCGCCAATCCCGGCCCGTCAATCGCGGTGGTGGCGGGATCGGCCGGAAACCCGGCCTGCAATGTTTCAAACAGCATGGCGCGTTCTCGCCCGTCCGGCGCGGCGCGGCAAGACCATGTCGCCGCGCGGGGTGGCGAAACGGGGCGCCGGGCAGATGCGAAAGGGGCCGGCCATCCCGCATGGATGGCCGGCCCCTGATGTCGCGGTCGATGACCGGCAGACGCTTATTCGGCGGCAGTCGCCTCGGTCGTGCGGGTGTCGCGGCGCTCGGCGATACGCGCCGACTTGCCGCGGCGGCCGCGCAGATAATAGAGCTTGGCGCGACGCACGACGCCCTTGCGGACGACGTCGATCGAATCGATGTTCGGCGAATAGAGCGGGAACACGCGCTCAACGCCTTCGCCGAACGAAATCTTGCGGACGGTGAAGCTCGACCCCATGCCCTTGTTCGAACGCGCGATGCACACGCCTTCATAGGCCTGGACGCGGGTGCGGTCGCCTTCGACGACCTTCACGCCGACGCGCAGCGTGTCGCCCGGGCGGAAATCGGGGATGCTCTTCGTTTCCTTGAACTTGGCGATCTGCTCGGCTTCGAGCTGCTGGATCAGATTCATGGTTCTAGTCCCTGTCTCGTCGCTGCGCGCCAGAGGGCGACTGGTCCCGAGCGCTCCTGTAGCGCTCCCAAAGGTCCGGCCGCCTTAGCCGTGTATCATCCGCCGCCCTTTGTGCCCGCCAGGCGGCGATTTTCGCATGATCCCCCGATCGCAGCACTTCGGGGATCGTGCGCCCTTCCCATGTGACAGGTCGGGTATATTGCGGATATTCGAGAAGCCCGCTTTCAAAGCTCTCCTCGACCCCGCTCGAAGCCGCGCCCATTACGCCGGGAAGCAGCCGAATGCAAGCATCAAGCAGGGTGAGTGCTGCCATCTCGCCGCCCGACAGCACATAATCGCCGATCGAAACCGGCTCGATGGGCCGCGCCTCGAACAGCCGCTCGTCCATCCCCTCGAACCGGCCGCACAGCACTGTCACCCCCGGCCCCGCCGCCAGCGCCCGCACCCGCTCCTGAGTGAGCGGCGCGCCGCGCGGCGTCATCGCCAGCACCGGGCAGTCGGGCCGCGCCGCCAGCGCCGCATCGACCGCGCGCGCCAGCACATCGGCCTTCATCACCATGCCCGCCCCGCCCCCGGCCGGCGTGTCGTCGACCGACCGGTGCCGGTCTTCGGCAAAATCGCGGATCTGGAGCGTGTCGAGCGTCCAGGCCCCGCTGCCAAGCGCCCGGCCGGCCAGGCTGTGGCCGAGCGGCCCGGGGAACATGTCGGGATAAAGCGTCAGGATGGTAGCGGCAAAACTCATGCCCCTCCCCTGACAGAAGCGCGCGCTGCCGGAAACCCCGGCGACAAAGCGCTTGCGCCCGGGCGCGGTCGCGGCGATGCGTTTGCGCCGCTCAGGACTGAATGAGGACCAGATGACCAGCCCGATCGAAACCGTCATGCGCACCGCCCCCGTCATTCCGGTGCTCGTCATCGACGATGTGGCAAGCGCCGCGCCGATTGCGGCCGCGCTGGTCGCCGGCGGGCTGCCGGTGCTCGAAGTCACGCTGCGCACCCCGGCGGCGCTCGACGTGATCCGCGAAATGGCGCGCGTCGACGGCGCGATCGTCGGCGCGGGCACGGTGCTCAACCCTGCCCAGCTCGATCAGGCGCTGGACGCGGGCGCGCGCTTCATCGTCAGCCCGGGGTTGACCGAACCGCTCGCCCGTGCCGCCATCGACCGTCAGACAGCCTTCCTGCCTGGCGTCGCCAACGCCTCGGACATCATGCGCGGGCTGGATCTGGGGCTGGACCGGTTCAAATTCTTCCCCGCCGAATCCTCGGGCGGCATCCGCGCGCTCCGGGCGCTGTCCGGGCCGTTCGGCCATGTGCGCTTCTGCCCGACCGGCGGCATCACCCCGGCAACGGCGGGCGAATGGCTGGATGAAGAGGCGGTGCTGTGCGTCGGCGGATCCTGGCTGGTCAAGGACGGCATGGACATGGACGGCATCACCAAGAACGCCCAGCGCGCGGCGCAACTGCGGCGCTAAGGGGGAGTTTGGCGCAGGCCCTATTTGTGGTGCAGCTTGCGCCGGTTTGGTCTGTTGCGCGCCTCACGGCG
>DBAW01000012.1:1812-2917 GCA_002291855.1 Sphingomonas sp. UBA1000 | reverse complement strand
CGCCTCGGCCAGCGGCAGGTCGCGGTCGAGCGCCAGCGCCTCGTCGGCGAGCGCAACCCGGCCCTGCCGCACCACCGTGCCGCCAAAGGGTGCGAGCAGCCCGGCCGCCACCCGCAACAGGCTGGATTTGCCGGTGCCGTTCGCGCCGCTGATGCGGATCGCCTGCCCGGCGCGCAGATCGAGCGACAGGCCGGTGAACAGCAGCCGCCCGCCGCGTCGGCAGGCCAGCCGGTCAAGGGTGAGCGCGGTCAGGCCCCATCCTCCAGCGCGGCGTCCTCGAGCGCGGCCATGTCGGCATCCGACAGGCCGAAATGATGGCCGATTTCATGGATCGTCACATGCGCGACGAGATGTTCGAGCGCGACCCCGGTTTCGGCCCATTCGAACAGCATCGGCATCCGGAACAGCTGGATCATGTCGGGCATGGCGGCGATCGCGCCATTATGCTTGTCGCCGACCGGCCGGCCCAGATAGACGCCGGTCAGGTCGAGCGGATCGTCGATCGCCATCTCCGCCAGCAGCGCCTCGTCCGGCCAGTCATGCACCTGCACGACCACCGCCTGCAGATGAACGCGGAAGGTGTCGGGCAGGCCGGCGAGCGTCGCGCGCGCCAGCGCCTCGATGGTCGCAGCGTCGGGCGCATATGTTTCCGGCCGTTGACGTGGCGATCCCATGAAGGCGACATAGGGGAAACAGGCATGAAGGGACAAGCAATGGTCGAACAGCTCGATGAAGCGCAGCGCGCGGCCGCGCTCGACCGGCTTGGCGAGTGGGATTTTGACGAGGCACGCGATGCGCTGACGCGGCGGTTCCTGTTCGCCGATTTCTCCGAAGCCTTTGCGTTCATGACCCGCGTGGCGCTGGCCGCCGAAAAGGCCGATCATCACCCCGAATGGTCGAATGTGTGGAACCGGGTCGACATTTTGCTGACCACGCACGACGCGGGCGGGCTGTCGCAGCGCGACGTCGATCTCGCGCACATCATCGACACCCTCGTCTGATCGCGGGAATCGCCAATATCCGGCGCGCGGCGCTGTCGATTTGGCGTATTTTGCGAGGTCACTGACCCGGATCGGAATGAAAAGCCCGGTTTTCCGGGCTTTTT
>DBAW01000012.1:0-1408 GCA_002291855.1 Sphingomonas sp. UBA1000 | reverse complement strand
CAAGGGAGAATGATCATGTCGGGTTTTTCGTCTGTCCGTGAATCGCTGGTGTCGGTCGTCGGTGCGCTGGCGGTTGCCGCTTTCTTCGTCGTTGCCGCGGTCGGCCCGGCCAATGTGGCGTTCGTCGCCTGATCATCGGCCCCGTCGTTCATAAGGAACCGACCATGTCTGCTTTCCGTCTCGACCGCGCCAATGCCAAGATGATGGGCGTGTGCGGCGGCCTTGCCCGCGCGACCGGCATCGATCCGCTGATCGTGCGCATTTCCGCGGTCATCATGCTGCTGGCGCTCGGCATCGAAATCGCCGTTCTTTACTTCATCATCGGCTGGGTGGCCCGCTGATGCTGGCGTCGGGCTGACGGGGCGCTTATGGAAAGGGCGCCCCGCAATCCGAGGAGACGCCCGATGCTTCGCCCCCGTAGCGCCTACCTGCGTGCCGCCCGCCTTCTGGGTGCCGCACTCGCCCTTTCCGCCGTTCCCGCAATGGCAGCGCTCGCCCCCGGGGCGCGTGCGCCCGATTTTTCCGCACAGGGTGCGCTTGCCGGCAAGGCGTTTTCCTTTGCGCTCGGCAATGCGCTCAAAAAGGGCCCGGTGGTCCTGTATTTCTACCCCAAGGCCTTCACCTCGGGCTGCACGATCGAGGCGCATGAATTCGCCGAGGCGACGCCGGAGTTTGCCAGGCTCGGCGCGACGGTGATCGGCATGTCGGCCGACGATATCGAGACGCTCAAGCGCTTTTCGGTCGAGGAATGCCGCAGCAAATTCGCGGTCGCCAGCGCGACCCCCGCGGTCATCAAAAGCTATGACGTCGCGCTCGCCCCCGGCGTGGCGATGAGCAACCGCACCTCCTATGTGATCGCGCCCGATGGCCGGATCCTGTTCGCCTATACGGCGGCCGAACCGCTTGGCCATATCAAGGGCGCGATGCAGGCGGTGCGCGCGTGGAAGGCCGGGCGTAAATAAGCCGCGCCGGGGCGCTGGCGCGGGGGACGCCCGCCTCAGCGCCGCCGGCCGGGTTGGCCCCGCCTGAAATCGCGGCGATCCTCGCGCCGGTCCTGCCGATAGTCGGCACGGTCGCGCCAGCGCTCCACCCGATATTCGCGCCGGTCCTGCCGGCGTTCGGCGCGATATTCGCCCCGGCTGACCGTGCCGCTGCGATAGGCATTGCGGTCGGCGCGGCGGTCCGCGCGATAGTCGCGCCGGTCAAGCGCCCGGTCGGCTCGGAATTCGCGCCGGTCGCGCCGCCGCTCAATCTCGAAGGCGCGTTCGCGCGGCGTCCGGTAACGCCGGCCATCGCGATCGAACAGCCATGGTCCCTGGCCGGGACCATACCAGCCGCCCCAGCGGTTGCCCCAGCCGGGCCCGGCACCCCAGCCGGCATGGAATGGATCGCCCCAGCCGCCGCCCCA
>DBAW01000146.1 GCA_002291855.1 Sphingomonas sp. UBA1000 | reverse complement strand
TTGGTGTGGGTGCGCTGGCCGCGCACCGGCAGCCCCTTGCGGTGACGCAGACCGCGATAGCAGGCCAGGTCCATCAGCCGCTTGATGTTCATCGCGGTTTCGCGACGAAGATCGCCTTCCACCGTGTACTGGGCGTCGATCGCTTCGCGGATCTGCAGCACTTCCTGGTCGGACAGGTCCTGCACGCGGCGCTCGGGCGCGATGCCCAGCTGCGCGGTCAGCTTCTTCGACGTGGTGAGGCCGATGCCGTGAATATAGGTCAGCGCGATGACGACGCGCTTGTTGGTCGGGATGTTCACACCCGCAATACGTGCCATTAAACTTTTCTCCTGCTCCACGGGCCGGGTGGCTGCCGGCCCATCTCAGCGCTTTGTTTACCGAAAACGCGCAACACCGGCGTGCGAACGAGTCGCCGCCGGGCAGCCCTGCTGTCGGAAGCGCGATCCCTTACGCGCGCACCCGGCAGCTGTCAACGCCGTGGACCCCGACCGCCGGCCGGGCCACCGCGCCGGACCGCCTCAGCGGTCGAGGATCGCCCCGATCGCCGCCGTCACCTCGTCCATTTCCGCCATGCCGTCGACCCGCGACACCAGCCCGCGCGCCTCGTAATGCGGCAGGATCGGCGCGGTCTTGGCGCGATATTCGGCCATGCGGGTGCGCACCGTCTCGGCATTGTCGTCGGGCCGGCGCTTAAACTCGGTGCCGCCGCAGCTGTCACAGACGCCCTCGACCGCCGGCTGCTTGTAGCGGTCATGATAGCCGGCCCCGCAGCTGGCGCAGGTGAAGCGCCCGGTGATGCGGTCGACCAGCGCCTCCTCATCGACATCGAGTTCGATCACATGGTCGAGCGTGCGGCCACGCCCGGCGAGAATCGTGTCCAGCGTCTCGGCCTGCGCCACGGTGCGCGGATAGCCGTCGAAGATCGCGCCCTGATCCGGACCCATCCGGTCGAGCGCCTCGCCGATCAGCGCCGACACGATCTCGTCGGACACCAGCGCCCCGGCATCCATGACCGCCTTGGCCTGAAGCCCGACCGGCGTGCCCGCCTTCACGGCCGCCCGCAGCATGTCGCCGGTCGACAGCTGCACCATGCCCCGCGCCGCCACCAGCCGGGCAGCCTGGGTTCCCTTGCCCGCGCCCGGAGGCCCCAGCAGGATGATGTTCATCGGCAATCCTCTTCCCCCTTCACGCGGCGTCCGGTGCGGGCGATCAACGCGCCCGCCCGCCCTTCAGCTTCGCCTTCTTGATCAGATCGCCATATTGATGCGCAAGCAAGTGGCTCTGGATCTGGGTGACGGTGTCCATCGTCACATTGACGACGATCAGCAGGCTGGTCCCGCCCAGATAGAAGGGGATCCCCGCCGCCGACACCAGATATTCCGGCACCAGGCAGATGAAGGTCAGATAGGCCGCGCCGATGACGGTGATGCGCGTCAGCACATAATCGAGATAGTCGGCGGTCGCATTGCCCGGGCGGATGCCGGGGATGAAGCCGCCATAGCGCTTGAGATTGTCCGCCGTCTCTTCCGGATTGAACACGATCGCCGTGTAGAAGAAGCTGAAGAACACGATCCCGGCGCCGTAGAGCAGCATATAGAGCGGCGTGCCGTGCTGCAGATACTGGTTGAGACCGATGATGAAATCGCCCCAGGCGCTCTCGCCCGCCGTGCGCTGGCCGGCGAACTGGCTGATCGTCAGCGGCATCAGCAGCAGCGACGACGCAAAGATCGGCGGGATGACGCCCGAGGTGTTGATCTTGAGCGGCAGATGGCTGCGATCGGCCTGCATGGTGCCGCGCGCGGTCTGGCGCTTGGGATACTGGATCAGCACCCGGCGCTGCGCGCGCTCCATGAAGCAGATGAACGCGATCAGGCCGAGCGCGACGACGATGATCGCGAGGATCAGGAACGGCGACATGGTGCCCGTCCGCCCGCCTTCGAACAGGTTGACCAGCGTCACCGGCAACTGCGCGACGATGCCGGCCATGATGATCAGCGACACGCCATTGCCAACACCCCGGCTGGTGATCTGCTCACCAAGCCACATCAGGAACATCGTGCCGCCGATCAGCGAGATGACCGCGGTGACGCGGAACAGCACGCCCGGATCGACGACCGCGGCCACACCCTGCTGCGCGCCGAAGCTTTCCAGCCCGACGGCGATGAAATAGCCCTGGATCGCGGTCAGCCCGACCGTGCCGAAGCGGGTATATTGGTTCAGCCGCTTGCGGCCCGTTTCGCCTTCCTTCTTGATCGCGGCGAGCTTGGGGCTGAGCGTGGTCGCAAGCTGCACGACGATCGACGCGGTGATATAGGGCATCACCCCCAGCGCGATGATCGACATGCGCTCGAGCGAACCGCCCGAAAAGGTGTTGAAAAAGTCGAGAACGCCCCCGCGCGTCTGGTTGGCAAGCAGGCCGAGCGCGGTCGGGTCGATCCCCGGCAGCGGGATGAAGCTGAGCATGCGGAACACGATCAGCACCCCGATCGTGAACCACAGCCGCTTCTTCAGCTCGGTGGCCTGGCCGAATTTCGACAGGTTGAGGTTGGTCGCCAGTTGGTCGGCTCTGGATGCCATGACGTATGGGTCGCCTTAAGATGAAATGAGCGGCGGAAGCATGAATGCCCCGCCGCTCATATAATGCCGTCTCCGGGCTTGTCTAAGCCCGGAAGCCCGAGCGGCGAAAAATCAGCCGCGCGCGGCCTTCTTCGCGTCCCGGACGCTGTTCTTCTTGGCCGCCGCCTTTTCAGCCGCCGGGGTGACCGAAATCACCTCGACCGAGCCGCCCGCCGCCTCGATGGCGCTGCGCGCACCCGCCGA
>DBAW01000139.1:512-3028 GCA_002291855.1 Sphingomonas sp. UBA1000 | reverse complement strand
CCCGACGAGCCCACCCCCGCGCCGCGCCATTTCCGCCCCGCCGCCCCGGGTGCGCGGCCGACTGCGGGCTGGGACCCGTTCGATCCGATGGGCGATGGCCGGTTCGGCCCCCGCGCCGCCGAGGCCCCGCCCGCTCCGGCGCAACCGGTCGAAATCGACGCCGAGGCGATCCGGGCCGAGGCCTTTGCCGCCGGGCTGGCCGCCGGGCGTGCCGAAGCCGCCGAGGCCGGGGCGACCGGCGCGGCGCTCACCGCCATTGCCGACCGGCTTGGCGAGATGGCGGCGCTCGACCGCGTCCGGCTTGGCGAAATGCTGCGCGCGACCGTCATCCATCTGTGCACCCAGATTGTCGGCGAAGCGGTGCCGCCCGCCGCGCTCACCGCCACCCGGATCGCGGCGGCGGCGGCGCTGATCGTCGACCGCACCTCCCCGGCCGGGCTGCGCCTCAATCCCGAAGATGCGGCGGCAATCGCCGGCCAGCTGCCGCCCGGCCTGAGCGTGACCGGCGATGCGGCGCTGGCGCGCGGGGCCTTTGTCATCGAAACGCGCGACGGCGACATCAGCGACGGGCCGGACCAGTGGCTGGCCCGGCTGCACGCCGCGCTCGACGCCGTGCCGCTTGGCCCCGCTGCGCCATGAACCTCCAGCACCATGCCGAGGCGTGTCTGGACGCGCTTGCCATCGATCTCGCGCTCGCGCCCGACCGGGTCGGGCGGCTGGTCGCCTATGACGGGCTGCTGATGGAAGCGCGCGGGCTGGCGCTGCCGGTCGGCACCGTCTGCCGGATCGGCGCGGGCCAGGGCGCGGTCGAGGCCGAGGTGATCGGCTTTCGCGGCGGCAATCTGCTGATGATGAATCTGGGCGGGCCGGCGGCGCTGCTGCCCGATGCGCCGGTCAGGCCGCTTGGTCCGCCGGGGGCGGCGCAGGTCGGCCGGGCGCTGCTCGGCCGGGTGATCGACGGCAGCGGCCAGCCGATTGACGGCTTTGGCCCGATCCGCAGCGATGCGCGCTGGCCGCTGGCCGGGCGGATGCAGAACCCGCTCGACCGCGCCCGCGTCACCCGCCCGCTCGATGTCGGCGTGCGCGCGATCAACGGGCTGTTGACCATCGGCCGCGGCCAGCGGGTCGGCATCATGGCCGGATCGGGCGTCGGCAAATCGGTGCTGCTCGGCATGATCGTGCGCGCGGTTGCGGCCGATGTCGTCGTTGTCGGCCTGATCGGCGAGCGCAGCCGCGAGGTCAGCGATTTTCTGGAAACCAAGCTGGCCGGTGCGGCGCGCGCGCGCGCGGTGGTGGTCGCGGTGCCCGCCAACCATTCACCGGTGCTGCGCATCCGCGGCGCGATGCGCGCGACCGCGATTGCCGAGGCCTATCGCGCCGAAGGGCTGAATGTGCTGCTGATCATCGACAGCCTGACCCGCGTCGCCCATGCCGGACGTGAAATCGGGCTGGCGCTGGGCGAGCCGGCGTCGGCGCGCGGCTATCCGCCCTCGGCCATCGCCATGCTGCCCGGGCTGATCGAACGGGCCGGGGCCGATGCCCATGGCCCGGGCGCGATCACCGCCATCTACACGGTGCTTGCCGATGGCGATGACGGGCAGGACCCGGTGGTCGACAGCGCCCGCGCGATCCTTGACGGGCATATCGTGCTGTCGCGCGCGCTTGCCGAACGCGGCGTCTATCCGGCGATCGATCTCGGCCCCTCGGTCAGCCGGGTGATGACCGACATTGCCGATCCCGCGCATCTCGCCGCCGCCCGCGCGCTGCGCCGCCACCTTGCGACATATGAGGAAAATCGCGACCTGATCCTGATGGGGGCGTATCGCAGCGGTGCCGATCCGGCGATCGATGCCGCGCTCGCCTATCACCCGGCCATTCTCGACTATCTGGCGCAGGATGCCGATCAGCGCGTCGGCCTTGACGATGCGGTTGCCGAGCTGGTCGGCGTGTTCGGCACGCCCTGATGGCGCGCGACCCCCGGCGGCTGGCGCGGATGCTGCGCGTTCGCACCGTCGCCCGCGATCTTGCCCGCGCCGATCAGCTGCGCGCCGCCGAACAGCAACATGCCGCCACCGATCTTGCCGCCCGGCTCGATGCGCTGCACCACGCGGTCGGGCCGCAGACCGGCATGGCCGGGGGGCTGGGGCTGGGCGCAGCGGCATTTTATCGTGGCCGGCTGGCCGATGGCCGGATCGAGGCCGCGCGGCGGATCGCGGCCACAAGTGCCGCGCATGACGCCGCCCGGCTGGCCGCCGAGGCCGCGAACCGCGACCGTCAGGCGGTCGAAAAACTGCTCGACCGCGCCCGCGCCGACCGCGCCGCCGCCGAGGCCCGTGCGCTTGAAGATCTGCCCCATGCCCCGCGTCCTTCACCGCGTCTGGCACGGACCTTGCGAAATAGCGGCTGACACCAGCCAGCCGGACCAGACCTGCCGATGACCAGCATTTCCCTCGGCCCCAGCCCCGCGCCGCTCAGCAAGGCGCTGCCCCCCGCGCCCGCCGATCCCGCCGCTGCCG
>DBAW01000139.1:0-173 GCA_002291855.1 Sphingomonas sp. UBA1000 | reverse complement strand
CCCGCCGATCCCGCCGCTGCCGATCCGGGCGGCGCGCCCGGCTTTGCCGCGCTGATCGGCGGCATCGCGCGGGCGTCGCTGCCGGCACCCGCCGGCCAGGATTTGCCGGACGGGCGGCAGGATGCTGCCGCCGGGCCGGGATGTGCGCTTGCCGACCTGCCGGTGCTGCCGGG
>DBAW01000020.1 GCA_002291855.1 Sphingomonas sp. UBA1000 | reverse complement strand
TGCGCGTCGATCCGCAGGCGCTCGACCAGCTGCTCCACCCGACGCTCGACCCGGCGGCGCCGCGCGACGTGCTGACCAAGGGGCTGCCCGCCTCGCCGGGCGCGGCCTCGGGCATTGTCGTGTTCGATGCCGACACCGCCGAAAAGCGCGCCGAACTGGGCGAGGCGGTCATTCTGGTCCGCATCGAAACCAGCCCCGAGGACATTCACGGCATGCACGCCGCCCGCGGCATCCTGACGGCGCGCGGCGGGATGACCAGCCATGCCGCCGTCGTCGCGCGCGGCATGGGCCGGCCCTGCGTGTCGGGCGCGGGGACGCTGGCCATCGACGGCAAGGCCAAGCTGTTCCGCATTGGCGAGCGCACGATCCGCGAAGGCGATGTCATCACCATCGACGGCGCGACCGGCGAGGTGATGCTGGGCGCGGTGCCGACCGTGCAGCCCGAACTGGCCGGCGATTTCGGCGCGCTGATGGTGTGGGCCGACCGCGTCCGCCGGCTGAAGGTGCGCACCAATGCCGAAACCCCCGCCGACTGCCGCACCGCGCGCGATTTCGGCGCGGAAGGGATCGGCCTGTGCCGCACCGAACATATGTTCTTCGATGCCGCGCGCATCACCGCCGTCCGGCAGATGATCCTTGCCTCCGACGAACAGGGGCGGCGCGCCGCGCTCGACCGGCTGCTGCCCGAACAGCGCGGCGATTTCACCGCGATCTTCGAGATCATGGCCGGCCTGCCGGTCACGATCCGGCTGCTCGATCCGCCGCTGCACGAATTCCTGCCGCACCATGAGGCGGAGTTCGAGGATGTCGCCGCTGCCGCCGGGGTCGGGGTCGAGGCGCTCAAGCGCCGCGCTGCCGAACTGCACGAGTTCAACCCGATGCTCGGCCATCGCGGCTGCCGGCTGGGCGTGACCTATCCCGAAATCTACGAAATGCAGGCGCGGGCGATCTTCGAGGCGGCGGTGGCCGTGGCGGAGAAGAGCGGCGAGGCCCCGATCCCCGAAGTCATGGTCCCGCTCGTCGCCACGCGGCGCGAGCTGGAGCTGATGAAGGAGGTGATCGACCGCACGGCAGAGGCGGTGTTCGCCGAAGCCGGGCGGCGCATCGACTATCTGGTCGGCACGATGATCGAGCTGCCGCGCGCCGCGCTCAAGGCCGGCGAGATCGCCGAGGTCGGCGCGTTCTTCAGCTTCGGCACCAACGACCTGACCCAGACCACGCTCGGCGTCAGCCGCGACGATGCCAGCCGGTTCCTGACCGCCTATGTCGACAAGGGCATTTTCCCGCGCGACCCGTTTGTCAGCCTGGATGTCGAGGGGGTGGGCGAACTGATCCGCCTCGCCGCCGAACGCGGCCGGGCGACGCGGGCCGACATCAAGCTGGGCATTTGCGGCGAACATGGCGGCGACCCGGCATCGATCGCCTTTTGCGAGGAAGCCGGGCTCGATTATGTCAGCGCCTCGCCCTATCGCGTGCCGATCGCCCGGCTGGCGGCGGCGCAGGCGGCGCTCCGGGCGGCCTGATCAGCCTCATCCCGATAAACGAAAAGGGCGCGGTGCCGGGCAGGCACCGCGCCCTTTTTCGTTTCACCGCCGGATGATTCAACCCGGCTTGAAAATGCTTTAGCCGCCCAGATTGTCGGCGATCGAACAGGCCGCCGGGCCGAGAATGACGACGAACAGCGTCGGCAGGATGAACAGGATCAGCGGCACCGTCATGATCGCGGGCAGGCGCGCGGCCTTTTCCTCGGCGCGCATCATGCGTTCGTTGCGGAACTCGGCCGACAGCACGCGCAGCGCCGAGGCGAGCGGCGTGCCGTATTTCTCAGTCTGGATCATCGTGGTGACGACGCCGCGCACCGCTTCCAGGTCGATGCGGTTCGCCAGATTCTCGAACGCCTGCCGCCGGTCGGTCAGAAAGCCCAGCTCGATCGACGTCAGCATGAACTCGTCGCCCAGCTCCGGATAGGCGCGGCCCAGCTCCTTGGCGACGCGGGCAAAGGCGGCATCGACGGTCAGCCCCGCTTCGGCGCAGATGACGAGCAGATCGAGGGCGTCGGGCAGGCCCTTGCGGATCGCGTCGCTGCGCTTCTGGATGCGGTTCTTCAGATAGATGTCGGGCGCCTTGTAGCTGCCGATCAGCACCCCGGCGGCGACCGCGAACTTTTTAAACGGCGCCCAGTCGGGGAAATAGTCGATGCCATAGACGAGCACGACGATGCCGGTGCCGAAGATCAGCGGCAGCATCATCCGCCCGAAGATGACGGCGACCGCCGCATCCTTCGACCGGATGCCCGCCTGCATCAGCTTTTTCTGCGCGGTCTTGAGCTGTTCGTCCTGCAGCACCTTCAGCGAGGCGAGGAAGGAGCGCATCCGGTCCGTCGTCTCGTTGCGCGCGCCAAGCTTGGCGCGGCGCTTGGACGTGGAGGCGGTGATGCCGGCTTTCAGCTGTTCGCGGCGGTCGTTGAGCGCCTTGACGCGCCGCGCCATCGGGTCGCGCACCGTGGTCGCCGCATACAGTGCGACCAGCACCATGAACGAGGCGATGCCGGACAGCAAAGTCGCCATCCAGATCACGTCGATGCCCAACAGCGTCGGCCCTGCGCCCTCGTTCATGTTCCGCGCCTCAAATCTCGAAATTGACCATCTTGGCCATGATGAATGCGCCGATGCCCATCCACACCAGCCCGCCAATCCCCGCGACCATCAGCCGCTGATCGGTGAAGAAGCCGCCCATATAGTCCTTGTTCAGGAACCAGATCATCGTGAACACGATGAACGGCAGCGAGCCGACGATATAGGCCGAGGCCTTGGATTCCGAAGACATCGCCTTGATCTTCAGCTTCATCTGCGCGCGCTTGCGCAGCACTTCGGCGAGGTTCGACAGGGTTTCGGCCAGATTGCCCCCGGTTTCGCGCTGGATCGCCAGCGTGATGCAGAAAAACTGGAACTCCGGCGTGCCCAGCCGTTCGGACGTTTCCTGCAGCGCGACATCCATCGACCGGCCGATCTTCATCTTGTCGCTGACGCTGCGAAACTCCTCGCCCACCGGGCCGGGAACTTCGGAGGCGACGACCGACAGGGTTTCCGAAATCGGCAGGCCGGCGCGCAGCCCGCGCACCAGCAGCTCGATCGCATCGGGAAACTTGCTGGTGAACTGGTTGACCCGGCGGTTGATCATGAAGCCCGTTGCCATGTGCGGCAGCCCCAGGCCGACAAACAGCCCGCCGAACAGCGCGAGCAGCAGCGGTGCGCCCTCAAGCCACAGCAGCGCGCAGCCACCCAGCGCCAGCCCGCCCGACACCAGCGCATATTTGCCGACGCTCCACGACCGGCCGGTCATGTCGAGCCGCTTTTTCAGCTGCGCGGGGCGCGGGATCAGGGTCGAGGCAAGGCTGTCGATGCGGGTCGCGCGCGCGGTGGTGATCCGGCGCAGCTGCGCCTCCACGGCCGATGCGGCGGAGGCGCTGTGCCGCTCGCGCAGCGCCGCCAGCCGCCGCTTCTTCGCCTTGGCCTCGGACGGCCCGGAAAAGGCGGCGACAAGCATCGCCAGCACCAGCACCAGGCCGAGGAGCGGGATCATCATTTCGGTCATCTGATCTCCTGTCCTTCACCCTCCGCCGCGGCGGACGGCCGGTTCAGCCCTTGGCCGGGGCCTTTTTGCGCATCACGCCCTTGAGCCCGCCCAGCTTGCCGAGCAGCGACCGCGCCTGCGGGGCGGCGGCAGCCTCGGGCGCGTCTTCGGCGACGCTCAGCAGCCGGTCGGACAGCGCGCCGAGCGCCTGGGTGACCTTGGCCCCCTTGCCCGCTTCGGCCAGCGTCTTGCCCAGCTTGGCCGCCTGCGCCGCCAGCTTCTGGTCATAGGGGACGGCGAAATCGATCTTGCGTTCGATCGAGCTTTCGAAATCCTTGCGGCTGATTTCGGGCACGCCGCCCGTCTGCACGCGATTGGCGACCAGCACGACCTGAGCATGGCCGGCATTGGATTTCAGCCAGGCGAGCAGGCGGATGCAGTCGCGCGCCGCCGCCAGCGTCAGTTCGGTCACGATCACGACCATGTTCGCGTCCTGCACCAGCATCGGATGCTGGACGAGCATGTGGCGCGGCAGATCCACGACCGTCGATTCGAACGCGGCGCGGATCTCCTCCTGCAACTGGAAAAAGGCCGAGCCGTCGGTGATCAGCGCCTGACTGATCGGCGCTTCGGCCGACAGCACGGCAAGCTTGTCGTTCGCGCGCACCATCGCGCGTTCGATGAACAGCCCGTCGATGCGGCTGGGATTTTCGATGGCGTCGGTCAGGCCGCGCCCCGGCTCAAGGTCGAGGGCCAGCGCGCCGGTGCCGAAATGCACGTCAAGATCGAGCAGCGCGGTCGACCGCCGCCCCTTGTCGCCGAACAGCCAGGCGAGCGATGCCGCGATCGTCGATGCGCCGACCCCGCCGCGCGCACCGATCACCGCCGTCATCACATGCGGCTTTTCGACCGCCGCCTCGACATGCTTGGGCGTGTTGAGGATGGCCAGCGCCTGACCGAACGCGTCGCGCAGCTGGTCGGGGTTGAACGGCTTGAGCAGATAGTCCTGAATGCCGCTTGCCAGCAGGTCGCGGTACAGGCGGACGTCATTGACCTGTCCGGCGGCGATCACCACCGTGCCCGGCTCGCACACCTCGGCCAGCGCATTGATGTCGTTGAGCGGATCGCCCGATTCCGACAGGTCGACGAACAGCACATGCGGGCTGGCCGACACCGACAGCGACTGGATGGCGTTGCGCAGCCCGCCCTTGTTCACCTTTTCGGGCGACCAGCCCATTTCGGCGGCGATGGGACGGATGGCATCGGCCGAGCCTTCGTCGCAGACAAAGGCCACAAACGGATCGCGCAGCGTGGCGCTGCGGGAGGGGTTCCACGGCGCGTTCATTACTGGGCACCTCGCGTTGTCTCGCTCTTGATCCCCTGCGCACCGGTCGGCGGTGCGGCGCGATAGGCGCGGATCGCTTTCGATGACGTGAAGCCGTCGGCGGGCCGGCCGGCCTCGCGGCCTTCGATCAGGTCGTGCGGATTGGCGATCATGCGCGCCAGCGCGCCATTGATCGCGCAGCCATAGTTAGACGGCGTGTTGCCGGCGAAATCGGGGCTGGGCGCGCGGCTCCAGTCCGGGCAGCCGGGCACGCTTGCCGCCGCGCGGCTGACGATGATGCGGATCATGCCGGCGGGCGGGCTGCCGGCAGTGCCGGGGGCGGTGTCGGCCAGCATCATGCCGCGCCGGCCGAGCAGCCCGGACACTGCCTGGCGGCCGCCATCGGTCCCGCTGGGATCGGCGATCGCCACCCGGTCGCCAAAGCCGAGCGCGATGGCATCGAACCAGGCGTCGAGCCGCTCGCGCTCACCCGGGGCGAGTGCGCCGGCATAGCCGGTGGTCACGTCCATCGCATAATCGGTGCGCTGCACGACCGGCTGGTGGACCGATTCGACACCGCGATTGACGGTGCCGCCACAGGCCCCGAGCAGCAGGGTGAGCGACAGGGCGGCGGGGTTCAGGCGGAACATTCTGGCATCCATGATCGCGCGCCTTCAGTTGGAGAAACCGGGAGCCGGGTCGCCGGCATCCTTGCCCGTCCTGCCCGGCCGGCCCGGTGCCGGGGGCACCGTGCCGCCGCTGACCGGCGGGGCCAGGCCCGGCACCGGCCGTTCGCCGGTATTGCCCGAGCCTGCGGTCTGGCCGAGCAGCAGCCGTTCCAGATCGGTCGCCGAACGATAGCCGTCGGTCGGCAGCGGCAGCGCCGCGCTGGTCGGCTTGACCAGATAGGGGGTGACGATGATCATCAGTTCGGTCTCGGCGCGGCGGAAGCGCGTCGAGCGGAACAGCGCGCCCAGGATCGGCAGATTGCCGAGGCCCGGCGCACGGTCGACATTGTTGGTGTGCCGGTTCTGCAGCAGGCCGCCGATCATGAAGCTCTGGCCCGAGCCGAGTTCGACCGTCGTCTCCGCCCGCCGCGTGGTGAGCGCCGGGATCTGGAAGCCGTTGATCGTCACCGCCCCGGCCGAGGTCAGTTCCGACACTTCGGGGCGCACGCGCATCGAGATGCGGCCGTCCGAGAGCACGGTCGGGGTGAAGGACAGGCTGACGCCATATTGCTTGAACTCGACGCCGATCTGGCCAAGCCCCTGAGCGAGCGGGATCGGAATCTCGCCGCCGGCCAGAAAGCTTGCCGTCTCGCCCGACAGGGCGGTGAGATTGGGGTTGGCGAGCGTGGTGATCAGACCTTCGCCCTCGGCCAGGTCGAGCGCAGTGGCGACATCGAGCCCGAACAGCCGCCCGGCAAGGCCGAGATTGGTGATGCCCGTCCCCTGACCCAGCCCGTTCAGGTTGAAATTGGTCGCGCCCGTCGTGCCGTTGGTGGTGATGCTGCCGAAATTGCGGCCCTGGGCGATGCCGAACAGGAAGCCACCGGTGGTGTCGCGGGTCAGCAGGTTGATCCCGAAGGATTTGGTGAGGTCGCGGCTGACTTCGGCGATGCGCACCTGCAGATTGACCTGCAGCGGCGTCGCCGTGCGCAGCCGGTTCACCGTGCCGATCTTGAGCGCGACATTGGGCCCGCTGACGTCGATGCCCGGATTGAGCAGCGACTTGACCAGCCGTTCGGCCTCTTCGGCGTCTTCGGGCGAGGCGACGGTGCCCGACAGCACGACCACCTGGCCGACCGGCGTCACGGTGATCTGCGCCTCGGGCATCGCTACCTTGAGCACCCGGTCGATCGAGGTCAGGTTCTGGCTGACGCGCACATTGGTCGCATAGACGACGCCGCCGCCGGCGGTGGTGGCGAACACCGTGGCTTCGCCGGCTTCCTTGCCGAACAGGTGGATCTGGCGCGGATTGCTGACATAGACATCGGCAACACCGGGGTTGGACGTCCAGATATTGGCGATCGGCACCGGCAGGTTGATCAGCTCGCCCTGGCCGACCGACAGCAGCACTTCGGCGGTCGGGCGCTGGGCGCCGGTCGGCATCTGGGCGACGCGGGCGGCCATGCGGGTGGCGGCCGGC
>DBAW01000022.1 GCA_002291855.1 Sphingomonas sp. UBA1000 | reverse complement strand
GAGGCCGGGTGGGGGTGCGGGCTGGTGCCGCCCCTGCGCCGATAGGCGCAGCACAGACAACACCGCCCCCACGCCGTGAGGCGCGCGGCAAACAACCCGCCGAGAGGCGCGCAAACACCCCTCCGCATCACCTCCCCTTACCCCTGCTGCATCCGCGCATGGTGGCGGATCACCTCGTCGATCACGAAGCGCAGGAATTTCTCGGAAAACTCGGGGTCCAGCCGTGCTTCGGCGGCAAGGGTGCGCAGCCGGGCGATCTGCTGTTCCTCGCGGCCGGGATCGGCGGGCGGCAGGCCGTGCTCGGCCTTATAGGCTCCGACCGCCTGGGTGATCTTGAACCGTTCTGCGAGCATGAACACCAGCGCGGCATCGATATTGTCGATGCTCTCGCGATACCGGCGCAGCTGTTCATCGGCCGTCATCATCATCCCCATCTGATGCCCATCGGTGCCAGACAAGACGCTGGCCGGCGGGGGCGCAAGGCTTTTCTCAGGCGCGCGCCCGCCTTGGCCCGGTCCGGCCGCCGCTTTACCTTGTCTTTCGCGCCCCGCTCGGCCACAGGGGCGGGGCATGAGCGCAACACTCCACCGTATCGACGCGGGTCGGCCGCCATCGCTCGACCCGATGATGGCGCTGGTCGCGCCCGACATGAATGCGGTCAATGCAGTGATCCTTGACCGGATGCAGTCGGACGTGCCGCTGATCCCGGAACTGGCCGGGCATCTGATCGCCGGCGGCGGCAAACGGATGCGCCCGATGCTCACCCTCGCCTGTGCGCGGCTGCTCGACTATCCGGGCACGCGTCATCACCGGCTCGCGGCGGCGGTCGAGTTCATCCATACCGCGACGCTGCTGCACGACGATGTCGTCGACGGATCGGACCTGCGGCGCGGCAAGCGCACCGCCAACATCATCTGGGGCAACCCGGCGAGCGTGCTGGTCGGCGATTTCCTGTTCAGCCGCAGCTTTGAACTGATGGTCGAGGATGGCAGCCTGAAGGTGCTCCGCATCCTGTCCAACGCCAGCGCGGTGATCGCCGAGGGCGAGGTCAATCAGCTGACCGCGCAGCGTCAGGTCGAGACCAGCGAGGAACGCTATCTCGACATTATCGGCGCCAAGACCGCGGCGCTGTTCGCCGCCGCCTGCCGGATCGCCGCCGTCGTTGCCGAACGCAGCGAGGCGGAGGAGCTGGCGCTTGACGCCTATGGCCGCAATCTCGGCATCGCGTTCCAGCTGGTCGACGATGCGATCGATTTCGTGTCCGACGCGGAAACGATGGGCAAGGGCGTGGGCGACGATTTCCGCGACGGCAAGGTGACGCTGCCGGTGATCCTCGCCCATGCGCGCGGATCGGCCGAGGACAAGGCGTTCTGGCGCGACGCGATGATGGGCTTCCGCGCGAGCGATGCCGATCTCGCCCACGCCCAGACGCTGCTGCGCGCGACCGGGGCGATCGACGACACGCTGGCGGCGGCGCGCCGCTATGGCCAGCGCGCGGTCGATGCGCTGGGCGGGTTCGCGCAGGGGGCGGCCAAGGCCGCGCTCACCGAAGCCGTCGCCTTCGCCGTCGCCCGCGCTTATTGATCGCCGGCGCTCAGGCCGCGAACACCGACCAGCCCATCGCCTCGGCCAGCCGCTCAAGCGCGAGGCTGCCGATCATCGAGCTGCCGCGCGCATTGAGGCCCGGCGACCAGACCGCTATCGACGCGCGGCCCGGCACGATCGCCAGAATGCCGCCGCCCACCCCCGATTTGCCGGGAATGCCGACGCGGTAGGCGAACTCGCCCGATCCGTCATAATGGCCGCAGGTCAGCATCAGCGCGTTGATGCGCCGCGCCCGGTCGGGCGGCACCAGCACCTCGCCATGCGGGCCGCGCCCGCCCGCCATCAAATAATGGCCGGCGCGCGCCAGCTGGCGGCAGCTCATCGTGATCGCGCACTGGGCGAAATAGACCTGCAGCACATCGGCGACCGCATGGTCGAGCCGCCCGCAGCTCTTGATATAGCTGGCAAGCGCGGCGTTGCGGTGCCCGGTCTCGGCCTCCGAACAGGCGACCTCGGCATTAATGGCAATGCCCGGATCATCTGCCAGCAGCCGCAGATAATCGAGGATCTCGGCGGTCGCCGCCTCTGCCGTGCGCCCGGCCAGGATCACGTCGCTGACGACGATGGCCCCGGCATTGATGAACGGATTGCGCGGCAGCCCCTGTTCATGTTCGAGCTGGACGATCGAGTTGAACGCCGATCCCGACGGCTCGCGGCCGACGCGCTGCCACAGCCGCGCGCCGATGCGGTTGAGCGCCATCGTTAGCGTGAAGACCTTGGAAATGCTCTGGATCGAAAAGCCATGATCGGCATCGCCGCCGACATGCATCTGCCCGTCGGCGGTCAGCACGGCGATGCCGAACCGGTCGGCATCGGCGCGGGCGAGGGCGGGGATGTAATCGGCGACACGGCCGCGCTGCGGTTCGTGCACCATGTCGGCGGCAAGGCGGGTGACGATGCGGGCGAGATCGGGGGATTGGGCAACCATGCCTCACCCTATAGGCGCGTCGGAGCCGAAATGGCTGGCCACAGGCTGCAATCTTTGGGCCGCCGCCTGCGCGTGGCCCGCCCTGCACCGCCCCAGCTTCCGGTGCGCGGGCGGCGGCAGCGGATGCTGCCGCTCAGAGCTTGCCGTCGGCGTCGAGCGCATAGCCGGCGCTGCGCACCGTGCGGATGATGTCGGGCCGCCCGCCGGCATTGATCGCCTGGCGCAGCCGGCGGATATGCACATCGACGGTGCGCGGCTCGATATCGGCGTCATGGCCCCAGACGCTGTCGAGCAGCCGCTCGCGCGAGAACACCCAGCCCGGATGTTCGAGGAAATGCTTGAGCAGGCGGAACTCGGTCGGGCCGAGCGCGACCAGCTGGCCGCTGCGGCGCACCTTGTGGCCGACCGTGTCCATTTCCAGATCGGCGTAGGTCAGCTGCTCGCCCGCCAGCGCCGGGCGCACGCGGCGCAGCACCGCGCCGACGCGCGCGACCAGCTCGCGCGGCGAAAACGGCTTGGTCACATAATCATCGGCGCCGGTTTCCAGCCCGCGGACCCGGTCCTCTTCCTCGCCGCGCGCGGTGAGCATGATGATCGGCACATTCTGCGTCTCGGGCATCCGGCGCAGGCGGCGGCACACCTCGATCCCCGACAGTCCCTCGATCATCCAGTCGAGCAGGACGAGATCGGGGGTGTTTTCCTGCGCGATCAGCAGCGCTTCCTCGCCGTCCGCGGTGTGGCGGATCTCGAAATCCTCGCGCTGGAAATGCCAGACCAGCAGTTCGGCCAGTGCAGCATCGTCCTCGACCAGCAGCATCTTGGCCCGGGCCATCACTGCGCCTCCGTCACATCGTCGCCGCGTTCGCGCTCGGCCATGTGCACGCCCTTGGCGGCGAAATAGACCATTTCGGCGACGTTGGTCGCATGGTCGCCGATCCGTTCCAGATTCTTGGCGATGAACAGCAGGTGCGCCGCCTCGCCGATGGTCGCTGGATTTTCCATCATGAAGGTCAGCAGCGTGCGGAACAGGCTGTTGTAGAAATCATCGACCGCCCGGTCGCGCTTGTTGACCTCGATCGCCGCTTCCCAGTCACGCGCGGCAAAGGCGTCGAGCACGTCGTGCAGCATGTCGCTCGCCAGCTGCGCCATCGCCGGCAGCACCGACAGCGCCTCGATCTGGTGCTGGCGGCCGATCAGCGGCACGCGCTTGGCGATGTTCTTGGCATAATCGCCGATGCGTTCGATGACCGCCGCGATCTTGAGCGCGGCGACCACCTCGCGCAGATCGTCGGCCAGCGGCGCGCGCAGCGCGATGATCTGGACGGCGAGCTTTTCGACCGCCGCTTCCAGCTCGTCGATGCGCTTGTCCTCGGCGATGATGCGGCTCGCCGCGTCGAGATCGTGGCGGGTGAGCGCGGTCATCGCATGGTCGATCGCCGCCTCGGCGCGGCCGCCCATTTCCGAGATCAGGCCGCGCAGCTTGACGATGTCCTCGTCAAACGCCTTGACCGTATGTTCCTGCATGTTCCGCGTCCTCAGCCATAGCGTCCGGTGATATAGTCCTTGGTGCGTTCCTGCCGGGGATTGGTGAACAGTTCCGACGTCACGCCATATTCGATCAGTTCGCCCAGATGGAAAAAGGCGGTGCGCTGCGACACGCGCGCGGCCTGCTGCATATTGTGGGTCACGATCACGATCGCATAACGCCCGCGCAGCTCGTGGATCAGCTCCTCGATCTTGGCGGTGGCGATCGGATCGAGCGCCGATGCCGGCTCGTCCATCAGAATGACTTCGGGGTCGACCGCGATCGCGCGGGCGATGCACAGCCGCTGCTGCTGGCCGCCCGACAGGGCGGTGCCGCTGTCCGACAGCCGGTCCTTCACCTCGTCCCACAGCCCGGCGCGGCGCAGCGACTGTTCGACAATCCCTTCAAGCTCGCTCTTGCTGCGCGACAGGCCGTGGATGCGCGGCCCGTAAGCGACATTTTCAAAGATCGACTTGGGAAAGGGATTGGGCTTCTGGAACACCATCCCGACGCGCGCGCGCAGCTGCACCACGTCCATTTCGGGCGCGTAGATATCCTCGCCGTCAAGCGCGATCCTGCCTTCGACCCGGGCATTGCCG
>DBAW01000148.1 GCA_002291855.1 Sphingomonas sp. UBA1000 | reverse complement strand
TTCACCCATCGTCCGGGTCCTGGATTGGCACGCGCGACGCGGCCACGCCCGCGACAGCGGCCCGCCGAAACGGTCAGCCTGGCGCAGGATGTCGGTGTCAGGACGGCGAACCCTCCGCCATCGCCCGCCCGGCGGGCACGGTGACATCGCCCGGATGAAGGGCGGTCGGCGCCAGATCGGGCAGGCCCTCGATCGCCTTCACCACCGGGCGGATCGGCGCGTTCAGCGCCTCGAACAGCTCGGCATAGGATCGGATGACGAAATAGGTCGGCTGGAAATCGTCGATCCGATAGCTCGTGCGCAGCACCCGCGCCAGATCGAAGCGGACGCGCAGCGGCTCGGGGCTCTCGATGGCGTGCCGGCATTCGGCGGCCGATGACAGGATGCCCGCGCCATACACCTTGAGCCCCTGGGGGGTCTCGATCAGGCCGAACTCGACCATGTACCAATAAAACCGCGCCAGCCGGGACAGCGCTCCCTCGGCGCCCGCCGCCAGACCTTTCTCGCCATAGACGCGCAGGTTCTCGGCAAAGGCCGGCTGGGTCAGCAGCGGCACATGGCCGAAGAAGTCGTGGAACAGGTCGGGCTCGACCAGATAGTCGATCTCGTCGGGCCGGCGCACCCACACGCAGGTCGGAAAGCGCCGCGCGGCCAGATGCGCAAAGAACGCCTCGTCGGGGATGAAGCCGGGCACCGCGACCAGGCGCCAGCCGGTCTGCGCCTCGAGCCGGTCGGACACCGCCTCGAGGTCGGGGATCCGGGTCAGATCGCCCAGCGTCTCCAGTCCGTCCAGAAAGGCGCGGTCGGCATAGCGGCGCACGATCTGGCCCTGGCGGGCGGCCAGCGTCGCCCAGGTCGCGCGGTCCTGGTCGGAATAGACATGGGCGCGCTGGTCTACCGTCCAGTCCGGCCGCATCGCCGAATAGTCGCCGCGCAGGTCATGCGTCGTGTGGGCGCCAAGCCCTCCGGCCGCCGGGGCGGGTTGCAGTGCTGCGGTGTCCATCGAACGGCCTCCTTTCACACAGGATAACGTTTTGACTGCGCGTTTTCCGTGCTTTTCGCCGCAATCCGGGCCAGAGTGACGCCGGAAACGCGCGTAACGGGAGGTGTTGGTGCAGCGATCCGCCGTCCCTGTCGCCACCGAAACTGCCGAACTCGATTCCACCGACCTGCGCCTGCTGCGCGCCCTCGAGGCAGAGGGGCGGGCCAGCTTCATCGACCTTGGCGTCCGGGTGGGCCTGTCCGCCACGGCGGTCCAGCGGCGGCTGCGCCGTCTGGAGGAGGCGCGGCTGATCACGGGATATGGCGCCCGCATCGACCATGCCCGGCTGGGCCTGACCCTCGAGGCCTTCATCTTCGTCAGCCTCGAGCGACAGGCGCGCGGGCCCGCCGACACCTTTGTCGGCAGCGTGCGCGCGATCGAGGCGATCCGCGACTGCTGGATGCTGGCCGGCGAGGTCGATTTCCTGCTGCGGGTGCGCACGCGCGACCTCGCCGCCTTCACCCGGCTGATGCTGGACGACATCCTGGTGCTGCCGGGCGTCAAGCAGGCCCGGTCGGCCATCGTGCTGGACCGGCCGCCCCTGCGGCGCGGCGATCGGGCATGAGCGCGCCCGCGCCCATCCTGCCGGCCGCTTTGCCCGAAGCGCGCGCGCGCGCCCAAAGAGCCCTTGGCGATGGCCAGCTGGTCATCGTTCCGACCGAGACCGTCTATGGGCTGGGCGCGGACGCCACCAACGCACGGGCGGTGGCGGGCGTGTTTGCCGCCAAGGGCCGCCCCGCCTTCAATCCGCTGATCTGTCATGTGGCGGACCTGGAGATGGCGCGCGCGCACGGGGTGTTCGACGCGCGGGCCGAACGGCTGGCAAGGGCGTTCTGGCCGGGCCCGCTGACCCTGGTGGTTCCGCGCGCGCCGGGTTCGGCCATCTGTGACCTGGCGACGGCGGGGCTGGACACGGTGGGTCTGCGTGTACCGGCCCATGACGCCACGCGGGCGCTGATCGCCGCCTTGGGGCGTCCGCTGGCCGCGCCCAGCGCCAATCCCTCGGGCCGCCTCAGCCCCACCACCGCCCAAGCGGCGATGGACGGGCTGGCACACACCGTGGCGTGCGCGCTGGACGGAGGGCCGTGCGCGGTCGGCCTCGAGTCCACCATTGTCGGCATGTTGGGCGCCCAGTGCGTGCTGCTGCGCCCCGGGGGCATCAGCCGTGAAGCCTTGGGGCAGGTTCTGGGCCACCCGGTCCTGGATCCGCCCGACGACAGCGCGCGTCCGCTCTCGCCCGGCCGCCTTCTGAAACATTATGCGCCGCGGGCACCGCTTCGCCTCGAGGCGACCTCGGCCCGGGACGGCGAGGTGTTTCTGGCGTTCGGCGCGACCGCCACGCCGCACGCGGCCAACCTGTCTGCGGCAGGCGACCTGATCGAAGCGGCGGCCAATCTGTTCGCCATGCTGCGCGCGCTCGATGCCACCGGCGCCGCCGCCATTGCGGTCGCCCCCATCCCGGCAAACGGCCTGGGCGAGGCGATCAATGACCGGCTGCGCCGCGCGGCGGCGAGCGCCAGCGCGATCACCACGGACGAGACCCCATGACGGCGCGCGCCCCGGGGCGACACACCGATGGCAGTGCGGGCGACGTCGACTATGGCGCCATCGGCGAGGGCTATGCCCGCCTCCGCCAGCCCGACCCGCGGATCGCGGCCATCATCCATGCAGCGCTGGAGGGCGCGGGTACGGTGCTGAATGTCGGCGCGGGTGCCGGTTCGTATGAACCGGCCGATCGCCTGGTGACGGCCCTCGAGCCATCGGCGACCATGCGCGCCCAGCGCCCCCCGCACCTTGCGCCGGCAATCGCCGCGGTGGCGGAGGCACTGCCGTTTGCAGGCAATACCTTCGACGCCTCGATGGCGACGGTGACCATCCACCAATGGTCCGACCTTGAACGCGGCCTTGGGGAAATGCGGCGGGTGACGCGCGGACCCGTGGTGATCCTGACCGGCGACCCGGATGCGTTCGGCGAGATCTGGATCGCCGACTATTGCCCCGAGGTGCGCGCCATCGAGGCGCGGCGTTTTCCGTCCATCACGCGCGTCGTCGCAGCCCTGGGCGGGCGGTGCGAGATTCGCCCCGTGCCGATCCCGCTCGACTGCACCGACGGCTTCAACGAAGCCTATTATGGCCGCCCCGAGCGCTTGTTGGACCCGGCCGCCCGGTTGGCCTGTTCCAGCTGGAGCCTGGTCGCCCCGGAGGTGGTCGACCGCTTCGTCCGCGATCTCGGCCGCGACCTGACCGAAGGGGTGTGGGACCGGCGTCATGGGCATCTGCGCGCCCAGCCGACGCTGGACCGGCCGCTGTGCCTGGTGGTGGCGCATCGGGCCTGACCCTGGGCCAGGCCTAGCCCGCCAGCAGCACCGCCGCGGCATCCAGCACCGCCTCGGGGTCGAGGCGATAGCGG
>DBAW01000180.1 GCA_002291855.1 Sphingomonas sp. UBA1000 | reverse complement strand
TCAGCAATTCGGTCACGATCAGCGACAGCGCCACCAGCCGGGTGAGATCGAGATGAAGTTCGGGCGCGCTGACCTCCAGCCGCACCTCGCCGGCGTTCATCAGCGTCAGCGAATCGCGCGCCAGCCGCTCAAGATAATCCTGTGCCGACAGGCTGGCAGCGGCGGGATCGTAAAGTCGCCGGTGGACGCGGGCGATGGCGTGGATGCGCTCGATCGCATCGTCGAACGCCACCATCGCCGATCCCGGATCGCTGGCGACGCGGCGCTTCTGCATCGACAGGATCGAGGCGACAAAGGCCATGTTGTTGGCAACGCGGTGTTGCAGCTCCTGAAACAGCAGCCGCTGTTCCTCGTAAAGCCGCGCGGCCCGTTCGCGCTCGGCACGCAGCCGGTTGCCGGCGCGCGTCGTCATATGGATGAGAATGATGTCGATGGCCGCGACGCTCGCGAACATGCCGAGCGCGACCATGCCGGCGGGCGACGACGGACCGGCCGGACCGGCGGGCATGAACAGCAACGCCGCGGCAAGGCCGGACAGCAGCGCGCACAGCATCGCCGGGCCAGGCCCGGCGACGAACGCGACCAGGATGACGGCGGGGAAAAACGTCAGGAACGGAAACCCCGGCGGCAGCAGCGGCGCAGCCGCCAGCCGAATGCCGATCGCCGCGGCACAGGCCGCCACCGCCAGCGCATAGCCCTGCACCGGCCGCACGCCACCGCCAGCAAACGTCCAGCCTCTGGTCAAATGCCCCCGCTCTCCGCTTCGAAGCCGCCGCAATCCCCGCCGCCGCTGCGGCCCGGCCGGGCGGTCGGGCTGATCGGCAGCAGGACGGGCGGCACCGCCAGACGAAAGGAACCTAACGGAACCGATGGCCAGCGAACAGGGCGGAAACGGGTAAACCGGACCGGACCCGGCATCGAAACCGACGACCGGTGCCCGATCCCCGCCGGGCCGGTCAGAAGGCGGCGGTCAGCGACACGATCACCGTGCCGCCGGCAATCGAGGTCACGCCCCCCCCTGCCTTGCTGAAGCCCGGCTGCAGATAGGCGCTTTGCGCCCGCGAAATGTCGGTATCGGCATAAGCGACGCCCAGCGTCAGATCCTTGACCGTGAAATCGAGCCCGAGCAGCCAGTCGAGATATTCGCCGGTCGGCGAGACGCTGGTGCCGTTCGGCCCCAGCCCCGGATTGCCTTTCGAATAGCCGAGATGCGCCTTGGCGGTCAGCGGCGTGCCGGCGATCGGCGCGGCGGCATCGCCCCACAGATAGAGATTGTCCTGCTTCTGCCCCCGGCTTTGCGGCGTTGCCGAGAAATTGCCCAGCGCGCGCTGCTTGGGCGCATAGGCAATGCCGGCAAGCAGCGTGACCGGGCCGGTCGTGCCGCTGAGCTTCACATAGGGTTCGGCGAAATCGGTGACGTCGGCACCGCCCGGATACATATACCAGGTCAGACCGACATCGATGGTGCCGGTCTCGCTGATCGCGGTCTTGTAGCCGGCGATCAGATCAAGCTCGATATTGGCCCCGCCAAACGTGCCCCAACCGGCCAGGTTCGAGCCCCAGGCACCGGCATAAAGCCCGCTTTTGTGGGTGATGGTAAGCCCGGCCTGCACGGCCATTTCCTTGTCGCTCTGCGACACGCCGCGAAACCGGTAATCGGACAGCAGGGCAGCGGTTCCGCTGACGGTGAAGGCGGGCGTCGCCTCGCCGTCCTGAGCCAAAGCCGGCGAGGCCGACAGAGCCGCAACAAACGCCAAGCCACCAAGATAAGCGCGCATAGACCAGACCCCCCGCAAAGAAAATCGCGTCGTCCGTCCTGCGCGTGGCGCGGCGCACCTCGTTTCGGGTGCGTATCCGCCAGCCGCTTGATGCTATGCACGCTTATGGCATGAATCAAATTCTTTTATGCTTTGCTGGCGATTTTCCTGGGCGATGAGACAAGGTAAAGGGGCCGGCATGAAAGACATGCCAGCCCCTTTTGTCGCATATTCCGGCTGTCCGGACAGATGCGTCAAGATGATCGGCGCCGCCGGTTCCGGGCAGCTGCCGCGATTGCTGTCAATCGACCGGCCCTGCGCCGGTCATGCCCGGATCAGAACGTCATGCCGATGCTCATCTTGTAGAAATCGCCGGCATTTCCGCTCTCGATATCCGCGCCACCGGTAAAGCGGGCGTAAAAACCCTTGGGCAGGCTGAACTGCACATAGGGGCCGACCCACTGATAAACCCGCGCAGTGGCCCCGCCGGGATAGGTGTTGCGGGTGTTCGACAGCAGCTCATAATGCACGCCGGCCGACGCCTTGTCGCTGAACTTGTAGCCGACATTGGTCCAGGTGTGGAGGAAGTCGAGCGCCGCATCGTCGCCACGGTTGCGCAGCGCCGCATAATAGCCGGCATAAAACTCCGCCTCGACCTTCTCATCGGCATAGTTGACCGTCAGGCTCGGCACCACGCCGTCGGCGAACTTGGCCCCCTGCACCACCCCGGCGGCGTTGACCGACCCGCCCGACAGCAGCGCGCCATTGGTCAGGCCGATCTGCGGCTTCACCTTCAGCTTGCCATCGGCAAGGTTGAAGTTCACCCCGACGCCGAATTCTGTCCACAGATCGTCGCCGGTGTTGGTCGGGTTGAGCCCGAAGGCCGGCTTGGTCCAGAAAATGCCGTAGAATGTGAAATCGGTCTTTTCCCCCGTGGGGATCGAGCCGCTGAACGTCGGGTAGAAGCCGAAGAAACTGTCCTGGTTCAGGGCGACGGTGTAGCTCGACTCCCGCTCCTGGGCGACCGCCGGGGCGGCGATGCCGGCCAGCGTCATGCACATGGCCCGGAGCAAAACGTTCTTGCTGATCATCTTCATGATTTTCGTCCTCTTAAAGTAACTCTTGGTTACTCCTCCGGCGGACTCAGCTTGTTCTTATTATGAAAAGTGCAAAAGCAAAATAAGCAACACTAATCATAGTAGAACTACGTTTTACTCCAGGCACAAATGCATAGTTTTAATGGATTCGATTTACAATAATATTTGATCAGTAGTTATACGCACGCTCGCCATGATCGGAGATATCAAGGCCAGCATGCTGCTCTTCATCACCGGCACGCAGGCCAATCGTCTTGTCGATCGCCAGATACAGGATAGCTGAACCGATTCCCGACCAGGCCAGGGTGAACAGCACCGCCTTGGCCTGCGCCCAGAGCTGGGTCGCCATGCCGCCATAGGCGAACACCGCGGTGCCCGGCTGGCTGGCATAATCGGCCACGCCCTGCCCGCCGAGCGCGGGATCGACCAATATGCCCGTCGCCAGCGCGCCGACGATCCCGCCGACGCAATGGACGCCGAACACGTCGAGCGAATCGTCATAGCCAAGCTTCACCTTCACCTTGGCGACGAAGAAGAAGCAGATCGGCGAGACGATCAGCCCCAGCACCACCGCCCCCATCGGCCCGGCAAAGCCCGAGGCCGGCGTGACCGCGACCAGCCCCGCCACCGCGCCGGTGACCGCGCCCAGCAGCGACGGCTTGCCGCCGGTCGCCTGTTCGACCAGCACCCAGCTGAGCGCCGCCGCGGCGGTGGCGACAAAGGTGTTGATGAACGCGACCGCGGTGACGCCATTGGCCTCGAGATTGGATCCGGCATTGAAGCCGAACCAGCCGACCCACAGCAGCGACGCGCCGATCATCGTCATGGTCAGCGAATGCGGCGGCATCGGATCGCGCGGATAGCCGAGCCGCTTGCCGAGCATGATCGCCCCGACCAGCCCGGCCACCCCGGCATTGATATGGACGACAGTGCCGCCGGCGAAATCGAGCGCGCCCATCTGGAACAGGAAGCCGGCATGGCCATTGGCCGCCGCCAGCGCATCCGCCCCGGCGAGCGCCGCCTTGGCAATCGCATCCGGCCCGTCCCAATACCAGACCATGTGCGCCATCGGGAAATAGATCAGCGTCACCCACAGCGTCACGAACAGCATCAGCGCGGAAAACTTCACCCGCTCGGCAAAGGCCCCGACGATCAGCGCCGGGGTGATGCAGGCAAAGGTCATCTGGAAACAGATGAACACATATTCGGGGATATAGACGCCGTTGGAGAAGGTCGCCGCCTGCGAATTGGCGTCGACACCCTTCAGGAACAGCTTGCCGAAGCCGCCGAAAAACGCATTCCCCTCGGTAAAGGCGATGCTGTAGCCCCAGCACACCCAGATCACCGCGACCAGGCAGACGATCATGAACACCTGGGTCAGCACCGACAGCATGTTCTTGGTGCGCACCAGCCCGCCATAGAACAGCGCGAGGCCCGGCGCCGACATCATCAGCACCAGCGCCGACGACACCAGCATCCAGGCGACATCCCCCTTGTCCACGCTCGGCTCGGGAATGGCGGACACGGCCGCGCCCTGCGCCCAGGCCGGCAGCGCCGCAAACAGCGCAAGGCCGAGCCCGGCCAACGATTTTGCAATCATGCTTCCCCCCTTCCGGTCAGATCGCCGCATCGCCCGTCTCCCCGGTGCGGATGCGGACCGCCTGTTCGATCGGCTGAACGAAAATCTTGCCGTCGCCGATCGATCCGGTGACGGCGGCGGCCTGAATGGCCTCGACAATGGCGTCGACCCGCGCCTCGGGGCACACCACCTCGACCTTGAGCTTGGGCACAAGGTTGGTCGTGTATTCGGCCCCGCGATAGATTTCGGTCTGGCCCTTTTGCCGGCCGAACCCGCGCACTTCGGTGATCGTCAGGCCGGACACGCCCAGCCCGGTCAGCGCCTCGCGGACGCGATCGATCTGGAACGGTTTGATGATCGCTGTGACAATTTTCATGCACGTCCCCCGCTCTCGGCGACTCGGTTGTTTCATCTTTGTGAACGGGTCGTCAATGAAATTGTGCGATCGCGCCCGTTATGATGCTGCGTCGCACAATTGTTTTTGCTTTGGTAAAGCGCCACAAGATCCCGATGATTGACTGTTTTTTGTGCAGTTTGGTGTTGCGCTGCACATTTGTCGGGCAGACCATCAGCCATCATGACCGGTCTTTGGAGCAGAAATGGCGGAAAACCGGGGCTGGCACGGTCTTTGCGGAGATATTGGCGACGGTCAGGGTTTCCGCCCCGGCCTTCGATGTTCCTCCTGCGGACGACCTCGGGCCGGCAAGACACGATCTTGCCGGCCATTTTTTTCAGGCCATTGCTCCGGACATGAAAAAGGCCCCGGCGCTGGGCACCGGGGCCGGATATCGGCTGTGCGCGGCGAACCGGATCAGCGCGGCGGCGTTGCCGGCACGGCGGCGCGCGCATCCTGACCATCGCCCTCGGGCGCGGCGATGATGTCGCGCGTCACCTGCCCCTTGTCGACCACCACGGTCGCCGGATCGCCCGCTGCCGAGCGGATTCCCGCCGCCGCGCGGTCGGTGCCGGCCTGACCCAGCGTCACGCGCTCCGCATTGCTGCGCGGGGCCGGGCCGCCGAACAGCGCCTGCAGCGCCTGGGTGCTCGAATCGGCTTCCTGCGGGCGCGGCGCACCCGGCGTCGGCGGCACCAGCGCGAAATCGGGCGGCACGACCAGCGGCGCGCGGCGGGCGGCGGCGAATTCGTCGGGACCGCGACGCCCGCTCATCGCGTTCGACCCGC
>DBAW01000235.1 GCA_002291855.1 Sphingomonas sp. UBA1000 | reverse complement strand
TGTCCAACAACGCCGCCGCCTGTGCCGATGGCGGCGAGATCGGCCGCGCCCAGGCGGTGCAGGCGCGGGCGGCGGGCCTTGCCCAGCACACCGATTTCAACCCGGTGCTGCTCAAACCCACGAGCGACCAGCGCGCGCAGATCATCGTCCATGGCCGGGTGCAGGACGCGCAAGATGCCGCACGCTACATGGCCGGGCGCGGCGCGCTGATGCCGGCGGTGGCGGAAAGCTTTGCCCGGCTGGCCGCTGCGTTCGATCTGGTCATCGTCGAGGGCGCGGGCAGCCCGGCCGAGATCAATCTGCGCGCTGGCGACATCGCCAATATGGGCTTTGCGCGCCATTTCGACGTGCCGGTGATCCTGGCCGGGGACATCGACCGGGGCGGCGTGATCGCGGCGCTGGTCGGCACGCAGGCGGTGCTCGATCCCGCCGATGCGGCGATGATCCGGGGGTTTCTGGTCAACAAATTCCGTGGCGATCCGGCGCTGTTCGACGACGGGCTGGCCGAAATCGTCCGCCGCACCGGCTGGCCGTCGCTGGGCGTCATTCCGTGGATCGGCGCCGCATCGCGCCTGCCGGCCGAGGATGCGGTGGTGCTGGACCGGCCCCGGCGGGGGCGTGACGCGCCGCTGGTGATCGCCGCGCCGATGCTGTCGCGGATCGCCAATTTCGACGATGTCGACCCGCTCCGGCTCGAACCGGGGGTCGATGTCCGCTTCGTGCCGCCGGGCCAGCCGCTGCCGCGCGACGCCGATGTCGTGCTGCTGCTCGGCACCAAATCGACGATTGCCGATCTCGCCTTTGTGCGCGCGCAGGGCTGGGACATTGATCTGGCCGCGCATGTCCGCGCCGGGGGCCATGTGCTCGGCCTGTGCGGCGGGTTCCAGATGCTCGGCCGCCAGATCAGCGACCCTGACGGCATTGACGGCCCGGCCGGCGCGGCGACGGGGCTGGACCTGCTTGCCATCGACACGGTGATGACGCCCGAAAAACAGGTCCGCCCCGTCACCGGCCAGTGCGCGCTGACCGGCGCGGCCGTCCAGGGCTATGAAATCCATGCCGGGCGGACCGACGGGCCGGGGCTGTCGCGGCCGATGCTGCGGCTCGGCCATGGCCCGGACGGCGCGATCAGCGCCGATGGCCGGATCGCGGGCTGCTATCTGCACGGCCTGTTCGGCAGCGACGCCTTCCGCCGCGCCTGGCTCGACCGGCTGCGCCCCGGCACGGCCAGCACGCTCGATTATGACACCGAGGTCGAGGCCGCGCTCGACGATCTGGCCGATGCGCTGACCGCCGCGATCGATCTCGACGCGCTGTTCGCGACCGCGCGCCCGCCCCGGATCGCGGCCTGACCGGCATGCCGCAGGATCCGGCGACCGGGCTGATGCTGGCGGCGCTCGCGCTCGAGGCGGTGTTCGGCTGGCCCGACTGGCTCTACCGCCGCATCGGCCATCCGGTCGGCTGGCTGGGCGCGGTGATCGCGCTTTGCGACGCGCGGCTGAACCGGCCCTGGCAAAGCCAGCGCAGCCGCTTTCTGTGCGGCGCGGCGGCCAGCATCGCCGTCATCGCCAGTGCGGCGGGCACAGCCGCGCTGATCGTGGCGGCGGTGCCGCCGGGCTGGCCGGGGCTGATCGTCACGGCGCTGTGCGCGGCCAGCCTGATCGCCGGGCGCAGCCTTTACGATCATGTCGCGGCGGTGGCGACCCCGCTTGCCACAGGCGAGCTTGCCGGCGCGCGGACCGCCGTGGCGCGGATCGTCGGCCGCGATCCGGCGCAGCTCGATGAAGCCGGCGTGGCGCGCGCGGCGATCGAAAGCCTCGCTGAAAACATGTCGGACGGGGTGATCGCGCCGCTGTTCTGGGGCCTTTTGTTCGGGCTGCCGGGGCTTGCCGCCTACAAGGCGGTCAACACGCTCGATTCGATGATCGGCCACCGCACCGCGCGGCATCTGGCCTTTGGCGGGTTCGCCGCGCGGCTGGACGATGTCGCCAATCTCGTCCCGGCGCGGCTGACCGGGCTGTTGCTCGCTGTGGCCGCGCTCAGCCCGGCGGCGCTTGTCACGATGCTGCGCGATGCGCGCCGGCACCGCTCACCCAATGCCGGCTGGCCCGAAGCGGCGATGGCCGGGGCAATCGGCGTGCGCCTGTCGGGCCCGCGCGCCTATCAGGGGCGGATTGCGGCCGAACCCTGGCTGAATGGCGGCGCGCCCGACCCCGATGCCGGGGCGATCCGCCGCGCACTTGCCCTGTATGTTCGCGCGCTGCTGATCGTCGCGGCGGCGCTGCTCGCCCTGCTGCTTGGGCAGGGCTGGCGATGATGGACGCACTCACCCGCCATGGCGGTGCGCTCGACCGGATGCGCGCGGCCTTCCCCGCCGCGCCCGCGCCATGGATCGACCTGTCCACGGGCATCAATCCCTGGCCATATCCGGTGGACGGCGTGCCGGCGGAGACGTTCGCCCATCTGCCGACCGAGGCGGCGCGCATGGCCTGTCACACGGCGATGGCGGGAGCATTCGGCGCGCATGCCGAGGCGCTGGTGGTGACGCCGGGGACCGAGCTGGTCATCCGCCTGCTGCCGCAGCTGCTGCCCCGGATCGGGCGCATCGCCGTGCTCGCCCCCGGCTATGGCGATCATGCCGCCGCCTGGCGCGCGGCCGGCCGCGAGGTCGTCGAAACCGCCGATCCGCTGAGCGCCGCCAAGGGGTGCGATGCGGTCATGCTGTCATGCCCCAACAATCCGGACGGGCGGTGCTTTGCCGCCGCCGATCTGGCGGCATGCGCCGATGATCTGGCGCGGCGCGGCGGCATGCTGATCGTCGATGAAGCCTATGCCGATTGCGCGCCCGGCCAGTCACTGGCGGGCCTGGCCGGGCGCGACGGGCTGGTGGTGCTGCGTTCGTTCGGGAAATTCTACGGGCTGGCCGGGGCGCGGCTGGGTGCGCTGCTCGGCCCGCCCGATCTGGTCGCGCGCTGCGGGGATCTGTTCGGCTGTTGGCCGGTGAGCGGCCCGGCGCTGTGGCTGGGGGCGAAGGCCTATGCCGACCGCCGCTGGGCGGCGGCAACGCGCCCAAGGCTGGCAGAGGCTGCCGCCGATCTCGATCACCTGCTGGCAGCCGCCGGGCTGGCGGTTGCGGGCGGGACGTCGCTGTTCCGCCATGTCGGGGTCGCGGATGCCGAGCGCTGCTGGCAGCGGCTGGCCGGGGCCGGCATCTATGTGCGTCGCTTCGGCTGGAGCGACAGCCATTTGCGGTTCGGGCTGCCCGCGACTGCCGCCGCACGCGCGCGGCTGGCCGAGGCGCTGCTGCGCTGATCGCGGGCGGAGGCCGGCTTCGGCCCGCCGCCAAACAGCCATGCGGGCGACACGTTCCGCCCGCACCCATCATTTTGCTTTGTCATGGCAGAAAGCCGTTTCGCATATGTTATGTTCGCAGCGCAGCGGTTCGGTATGAACGGCAAGGGCCGGTTGACGATAGCGCTGCACCGGGGCGGGAGGCCCTTTTGCCATGTCCAACAAGGTGAAGCGGATTGCGATGATGCTGGTCGGCACGGTCGGCCTGGCCGGGCCGGCTTACGCCCATGAGGCGGCCCATACCGTGGTTGCGGGCAAGCATGACCATGTTCACGCAGCCGCCTGCGGCCACGCCGCCGTCCAGCATGACGGCCACACCGATTACGTCCATGACGGGCATCTGCATCACATGCATGGCGACCATGCCGACGAGCATGGCAGCGCCCCGGCCAAGTGACGCGCGCGCACGCCGCACGCCGGCGTGCGCTAGACACATGACGATGGGAGCGACCGATCCGGTTCAGCCGGATCGGCGACCCCCTGCACCAGCTTGGCTCAGCCGAACAGCAGCACGATCAGCGTCGCCCCGCCAATGGGTGCGACCAGCAGCAGGACGAGATTGAGCGCAACCAGCGCCATCAGCCGCCGCTCACGCCGGCGAGTGAGGCGCGGGCCGGGCAGCGCGGGGCGCGGCGGCGGCCATGAGGCGGGCGGCGGATCGCCCCGGAAATCGACGAACATCGCCGCTCACACCTCCTGCTGCTGGCCAAGTTCGCGGTTCAGCCACAGCGCGGCGAGCGTGGCGACCGCCCCCGACAGCAGATAGGCCCCCGACGCCATCAGCCCGTAATTGGCCGAAATCCACAGCGCGGCGAGCGGGGCAAACCCCGCCCCGAACAGCCAGGCGAGATCGGAGGTCAGCGCCGATCCGGTGTAGCGCCGCGCCAGGGTGAAACGTGCGGACAGCGCCCCCGACGACTGGCCGAAAGCAAGGCCGAGCAGCACGAAGCCGACCAGCATGAACGCCGCCTCACCCGCCTCCCCGGCACCGAGCAGCTGGGGCGCGAAGCCGCTGAACGCGGCAATCGCCACCGCCGTCCCGGCAAGCACGTTGCGGCGGCCATAAAGATCGGCGAGCCGCCCCGACAGCATGATTGCGCCGACGCCGAGCGCGGCGGCTGCCGCCTCGATCAGCAGGAAGCGCACCGGCGACTCGCTGGTGAACAGAAACACCCAGCTGAGCGGATAGACGGTCACCATATGGAACATCGCAAAGCTGGCGAGCGGCGCGAAGGCACCGAGCACGATGACGCGCCATTCGTGCCGCACCGTTTCGGCCACCGGCGCGGGATGGAGCGTGCGGCGTTCGAACAGCCGCGCATAATCGGGCGTCACCACGATCCGCAGCCGCGCGAACAGCGCGACGACATTGATCGCAAAGGCGACGAAGAACGGATAGCGCCAGCCCCAGCCGAGAAAATCCTCCGCGGGCAGCGCCCAGATCAGGAACGCGAACAACAGGCTGGCGACGATCAGGCCAAGCGGCGCGCCCAGCTGCGGGATCATCGCATACCAGCCGCGCCGGTCGCGCGGGGCGTTGAGCGCCAGCAGCGAGGCCAGCCCGTCCCATGACCCGCCAAGCGCCACCCCCTGCCCCATGCGGAACAGCGCCAGCAGCAGCGCCGAGCCTGCGCCGATCGCCGCATGGCCGGGCAGAAAGGCGATGGCGGCGGTCGATCCGCCGAGCAGGAACAGGGCGACGGTCAGCTTGGCCCCGCGCCCATAAGCGCGGTCGATGGCGGTGAAGATCGCCGTGCCGACCGGCCGGGCGAGAAAGGCGAGCGCGAACACCGCGAACGAAGCGAGCGTGCCGGCAAGCGGGTCGAGAAAGGGAAAAACCAGCTTTGGAAACACCAGCACCGAGGCGATGGCATAGACGAAAAAGTCGAAAAACTCCGACGTGCGGCCAATAATCACCCCGATGGCGATTTCGCCGGGGGCGACGCCATGACCGTCGCTGTTGACCAGCCGCGCATCGCGCTCTGCATCGGTGGTGGAAATGGTGCTGCCGGTCATGATGTTGCTGGCCCTGTTGTCGCGGATAATGCTTATGCCCGTTTGACCCCCGTCAATGCATTGGACAAAATGTCCTATGTTCGCCGCGCCCCGACAGGCGTAGCTGGATGGCCATGAGCCTGCTTCACCGCCGCCGCTGGCCTCTGGCCTTCACGCCGGTTCTGCTGCCATTGCTTGGCGGCTGCAACATGGTCGTCCTCGATCCGGCGGGCGATGTCGCGCGCCAGCAGGGCAATCTGGTGCTGATCTCGACCGCGCTGATGCTGGTCATCATCGTGCCGGTGATGGCGGCGACGATCTGGTTCGCCTGGCGCTACCGCGCCTCGAACAGCACCGCGACCTACCGGCCCGACTGGGACCATTCGACCCAGCTTGAGCTGCTGATCTGGGCCGCGCCGCTGCTCATCATCATCTGTCTGGGCGCGCTGACCTGGGTCGGCACGCATCTGCTCGACCCCTATCGCCCGCTTGCCCGCACCGCGCCGGGCCGCCCGGTCACGGCCTCCGCCCGCCCGCTCGAGGTGCAGGTCGTCGCGCTCAACTGGAAATGGCTGTTCATCTATCCCGAACAGGGGATTGCCACCGTCAACGAACTGGCGGTGCCGACGGACCGGCCGATCCGGTTCCGCATTTCCTCATCCTCGGTGATGAACAGCTTCTACATCCCAGCACTTGCCGGGCAGATCTATGCGATGCCGGGCATGGAAACCAAGCTCAACGGCGTGTTCAACCAGACCGGGCGGTTCACCGGCTTTTCGGCCAATTATTCGGGCGCGGGATTTTCGAACATGCGCTTTGCCGTGCACAGCCTCGATCCGCGCGGCTTTGACCGCTGGGTCGCGCGCACCCGCGCCGGCGGGGCGTCGCTCGACCGTGCCGCCTATCTGAAGCTTGAGCGGCCGAGCGAGAAGGAGCCGGTGCGACGCTATGCCGCGGTCGAGGCCGAGCTGTTCGACCGCATCGTCAATCTGTGCGCCGAGCCGGGCAAGATGTGCATGCACGACATGATGGCACTCGACGCGCGCGGCGGCATGGGGCTGGCCGGGCTCTACAATGTCCGCGCGCTTGCTTACGACAAATTCGCCGCGCGCGGCACCGGCGACAGCGCGAGCGACCGCTATGTCGCCGAAGCCTGCGCCAACCCCGCGATGCTGGGTGCGAGCCTGGCGCGCGCCGAAGCCGCGCCGGTCAGCCCGGCCCCGCTCACCGGGGCGGGGCTGAGCCGGCCCGGCGCCGCGCCGATGACGCCGATCACCCTTTCCCGCCTCGCTTCCCCGGCTGACCGCGCCGTTCCGGCTGCGGACCGCCCGCTGTGACAGGATCTGCCGCCATGAGCGCCCTCCCCGTCCCCGAAACCTCGCCGCTGCTCGGCAAGCTGTCGCTGGCCGCGCTGCCACACGATCCCATCGTGCTCGCCACCATGGTGGTCGTGGTGCTGGGCGGGCTGGGGCTGGTCGCCGGGATCACCCGCTACCGGCTCTGGGGCTATTTGTGGTCCGAATGGTTCACCACCGTCGACCACAAGAAGATCGGGATCATGTACATGATCCTCGGGCTGGTGATGTTCCTGCGCGGCTTTGCCGATGCGGTGATGATGCGGTTGCAGCAGGTGATGGCGTTCGGCGGCTCCGAAGGCTATCTGAACGCCCATCATTACGATCAGATCTTCACCGCGCACGGCGTGATCATGATCTTCTTCGTCGCGATGCCGTTCATCACCGGGCTGATGAACTATATCGTGCCGCTGCAGATCGGCGCGCGCGACGTGTCGTTCCCGTTCCTCAACAATTTCAGCTTCTGGATGACGACGGCGGGGGCGGTGCTGGTGATGGCGTCGCTGTTCATCGGCGAGTTCGCGGCGACCGGCTGGCTCGCCTATCCGCCGCTGTCGGGCATCGCCTACAGCCCCAGCGTCGGCGTCGATTACTATATCTGGGCATTGCAGATCGCCGGGGTCGGCACGACGCTGTCGGGCATCAACCTGATCGTCACCATCCTGAAGCTGCGCGCACCGGGCATGGGCCTGATGAAGATGCCGGTGTTCACCTGGACGTCGCTGTGCGCGAACATCCTGATCGTCGCCAGCTTCCCGGTGCTGACCGCGGTGCTGACCCTGCTCGGCCTTGACCGTTATGCTGGCACAAACTTCTTCACCAACGACTTTGGCGGGTCGTCGATGATGTATGTGAACCTGATCTGGATCTGGGGCCATCCGGAGGTTTACATTCTGATCCTGCCGCTGTTCGGCGTGTTCAGCGAAGTCACCTCGACCTTTTCGGGCAAGAAGCTGTTCGGCTATACCTCGATGGTCTATGCCACGGTCGTCATCACGATCCTGAGCTATATCGTCTGGCTGCACCATTTCTTCACCATGGGATCGGGCGCGAGCGTCAACAGCTTTTTCGGCATCACCACGATGGTGATCTCGATCCCGACCGGGGCCAAGCTGTTCAACTGGCTGTTCACAATGTATCGCGGCCGCATCCGCTTCGAACTGCCGATGATGTGGACGGTCGCGTTCATGCTCACCTTTACCGTGGGCGGCATGACCGGGGTGCTGCTTGCCGTGCCGCCGGCCGATTTCGTGCTGCACAACTCGCTGTTCCTGATCGCGCATTTCCACAATGTCATCATCGGCGGGGTGCTGTTCGGCATCTTTGCGGCGATCAATTACTGGTGGCCCAAGGCGTTCGGCTTCCGGCTGGAAAAGCGCTGGGGCATTGTCAGCTTCTGGTGCTGGGTCACCGGCTTCTGGCTGGCCTTTGCGCCGCTCTATGTCCTCGGGCTGATGGGCGTCACGCGGCGGATGCGGGTGTTCGACGATCCCGATCTGCAGATCTGGTTCGCAATCGCCGCCATCGGCGCGGCGCTGATCGCGGTCGGCATCGCCGCGATGCTCGTCCAGTTCGCGGTCAGCATCTGGAAGCGCGACGAGCTGCGCGAGGCAAGCGGCGACAGCTGGGACGGGCGCACGCTCGAATGGGCGACGACCTCGCCGCCGCCCGCCTATAACTTGGCCTTGACCCCGCGTATCCATGCGCTCGATGCCTGGTACGACATG
>DBAW01000252.1 GCA_002291855.1 Sphingomonas sp. UBA1000 | reverse complement strand
CCCGAGGCGCGCTGGCGGCTGACGCCCGAGCGGCTGGCGCGGCTGACCGCCATTCAGGGCCGGCTGCTCGATCTGGGCGCGACTTTGGTGCGGCCGGGCGGGGCCATCGTCTATGCGGTGTGTTCGGTGCTCGATGCCGAGGGCGCGGACCAGCTCGCGGCGTTTGGCGCGCGCCGGCCGGACTTTGCCGTTAAGCGCCCCTTCACGCTGGCGGGTGAAGATCGCGGCGGTGGCGTGCTGCTCTCACCGGGGCGGGACGGCACTGACGGGTTTTTCGTCGCGAGGCTGGAACGGGCGTGCTAGAGAAATCGGCCCGACCGATTTGGGAGAAGATCATGCGTTACGCGCCCTTTGCCATTGTCGCCGCTCTCGGCCTGGCCGCGGTTTCGACCATGGTGCAGGGGCAGAAACCGGATACCGAGATCGATCCCCGGTCGCTGCAATTGCTCACTGAGGCGCGCGCAAAGCTGGACAAGGGCGAGCTGTCGCCGGCGATCGACGCGCTGGAGACGGCGCTGGCGGTCGATCCGCGCAACCGTGGCGCGTTCGTCGCGCTGGGCGATGCGGCGCGGGCACAGGGCCTGCCGGGCAAGGCGGTGCGCTTCTACCGCGAGGCGCTGGAGCTGGAGCCGGACGATGTCGCTGCGCTCGCCGGCCAGGGCGATGCGCTGGTGCAGAAGGGCGCGGTGACCAAGGCGCGCGAGAATCTGGCGCGGATCAAGCGGCTGTGCGCCGATCCCTGCCCGCAGGCGGTGACGCTGGCAGCGGTGATCGACAAGGGACCGCCGCCCGCCATCCAGTCGGCCGAGGCCAGCCCGAAGCTGCCCGGCGCGGTCGAGGACAAGAAGCCGCAGCCGCAATGATCGGGGCCGTTGGCGATGCGCCGCGCCATGAGCGCTTCGCCGCCTGAGGCCGGTGCCGTGCGGCTCACCCCGTGCGGACCGGCCCGCAACCGGTCCGCAGCAAGGCTTTGACCTGACATGAACGCCATTTCCCCGACCCCGCTGATCGCCGACACGCTGCCCGGCGCAGCGCCGCGCCCGGTGCGGGCGGCGGGCGGCCGGGCGCTGGCGCTGATCCTGCTCGGCGCGCTGGCATCGGCCGGGGTGATTCTGTGGGCCGTGGGCAGCGTGGCGCTGGCTGCGGGCTTTGGCGCCGGGACACTGGCGCTGGCCGGCATCGCGCTGGCACTGCGCCCGGCGGTGCCCGAGCCGGTCGCGGTGGCCACGGGGCGCGGCGGCGATCCGGCGCTGATGAACGCGGTGATCGAAAGCGACACCATCGCCGTCGCGGTGACCGACCGGCATGGCGCGCTCGTCTGTGCCAACGACCTGTTCGGCAGCTGGTTCGACGGCTATCGCGCGCCGCCGGGGCTGGGCGTCGGCGATATCGGCGTGGCGCGGCTGACGGCGGCGGGGCGCGATGCCTGGCGCGACGGGCGCGGCCGGGTCGAGCGGCTGAACCGCGAGGCGATGCAGCTGACCGTCGATGTCGTGCGCGCCGGGATTGGCGAGGATCATCTGGTCTGGCGCTTCCGGCCGGTCGCCAGCTTCGATCTGGTCAAGGAGGCGCGCCGCCTGCTGGCCGGCGATGCCGGCGAACGGCTGGGCGAGGCCGGGATCATGGCCGCGCTGGTTGGCGGGGACGGGCGGATCGGCGGCGGCAACCGCGCCTTTGCGCTGCGCGCCGCGGGCCGGCCCGATGCGGCGATCGAGGGGCGCGATTTCGTCACCTTGCTGTCGGCCGACAAGAACGGCCTGATCCGGTTCGAGCGCGAGGGTGCGACCGGCGGGCCGCTGCGGCTGTTGCAGGTGCCGTTTGATCCCAATGATCCGGCCGGGGCGACGCTGGTTTTCCTGCTCGACGATGATGCGACGCCAAGGCTGGGCGAGGGCAGTGCGTCCAGCCATCTCGAAACCCTGCTCGGCATGTTGCCGCTCGGCTTCGCGCTGGCCGACCGGGACGGGCATTTCCTGTTCATGAACGAGGCCTTTGCCCGCGCCGCCGGGGTGGACGGACAGGCCCCGCCGGTATTCCCGAGCGACCTTGTGGTGCGCGAGGACAAGGGCGTGGTGGCCGACACCGTCCGCCGCTTCGCCTCCGGCCCACCAATGTCGGGCGACATCGCGGTGCGGCTGCGCGCGCGGCCCGATGATCCGGTTGCGCTGTCGATTGCCGGGGCGCGCGGCCTTGGCGATGCGACGGTGCTGCTGTCGCTTAAGGACAATGCCGAGGAATCGCGGCTGAAGCGCCAGGTCGCGCAGGCGACCAAGATGCAGGCGGTGGGCCAGCTGGCCGGCGGCGTCGCGCATGATTTCAACAACATCCTGACCGCGATCATCGGGCATTGCGATCTGATGCTGATGCGCCACACGCCCGGCGACAGCGATTATGACGATATCCAGCAGATCCGCGCCAACTCCAACCGCGCGGCCAGCCTGACGCGCCAGCTGCTCGCCTTTTCGCGCCAGCAGACGCTGCGCCCGCAGGTGTTGCAACTGCCCGATGTCGTGTCGGAAGTGTTCAACCTGCTCAAGCGGCTGCTGGGCGAGACGATCACCCTGACCGTCAAGCATGGCCGCAATCTGGGATCGGTGCGCGCCGACCCCGGCCAGCTGGAACAGGTGATCGTCAACCTGGCCGTCAATGCGCGCGATGCCATGCCCGGCGGCGGCACGCTGACGCTGCAAACCTATGCGGTGTCGAACGCCGAGGTGCGGCGGATGAACAGCGACATTCTGCCGGTCGGCGATTACACGGCGCTGCGCGTCACCGACACCGGCACCGGCATTCCCCCCGATGTGCTGCCCAAGATTTT
>DBAW01000073.1 GCA_002291855.1 Sphingomonas sp. UBA1000 | reverse complement strand
GACCGGACGATCGACAGCCATATCAAGCGCCTGCGCCGCAAATTCCGCCAGGTCGACGACCAGTTTGACGGGATCGAGACGCTCTATGGCGCGGGCTATCGCTTTGCCGAGGGCTGAGCCGCGCGGCGGGCGCGAGGCGGGCGATCTGGCGCTGCGCTGGTCGGGCCGGGTGTCGCTGACGACGCGGATTCTGGCGGTCAATGTGTTCGCGCTGGCGATGCTGGCGGGCGCGTTCTTCTATCTCGACAGCTATCGCACGCGGCTGATCGACCAGCGGCTCGATCAGGCGGCGCGCGATGCGCAGGCGATTGCAATCGCGCTTGCCGCCAGCCCCGAGGCCGGCGACCGGGCGATCCTGGCCGATCATGCGTCGCTGACCGGCGCGCGCATCCGCATCTATGCCGGCGACGGCCGGCTGGTGCAGGACAGCTGGCAGCTCAGCCCGCCGACCTACCGGCTGCGCGACCCGCGCGAGGAGCCATGGCGTCGCCATGTCGCGCGCTTCCTCGACCGCGCGGCCGAACGCATCGTCGGCGCGCCAATGATCGAACGCTTTGCCGAGCCGGCCATCGACCGCGCCGGGGCCTGGCCGGAAATCGCCGCCCTTGCCGCCGGCGGCGGCGCGCGGGTCGACCGCGCCGATCATGAACTTTGCGCGCGCTGCGGCCCGGCGACCACCCGCGTCCGCTACGCGCCCGACCGGACACCGATGATCTCGGCGGCAACGCGGGTCGGCACCGGCTGGCTGCTGCTGACCAGCAATGCCCGCGACATTACCCGCATCGTGCGCGCCGAACGGCTGCGGCTGGGCTTCGTGCTGCTGGGTGCGGGGCTGATGTCGGTGCTGCTGTCGCTGTTCCTCGCGCGCACCATCGTGCGCCCGCTGCGGCGGCTGGCGGGGGCGGCGATCCGGGTGCGGCTGGGCCGCGCGCGCGAAGTGGTGGTGCCGCGGCTGCCCGACCGGGGCGACGAGATCGGTGCGCTCGCCCGCGCGATTTCCGACATGAGCCAGGCGCTCCGCCAGCGCATCGACGCGACCGACGCCTTTGCCGCCGATGTGACGCATGAGCTGAAAAACCCCCTCGCCTCGCTGCGCTCGGCCGTCGACGCGCTCGAACGGGTGCAGGATGAAGGGCAGCGCCAGCAGCTGCTCGCGATCATTCAGGACGATGTCCGCCGGCTCGACCGGTTGATCACCGACATTGCCGAGGCCTCGCGGCTCGATGCCGAACTGTCGCGGGCGCGGTTCGAGCCGATCGATCTGGGACCGGTGATCGAGGCGATGCTGGCCGCGCGCGAACGCCGGGGGGCCAATCCGCGCGGGGTGCAGCTGGCCTTTGCCCGCCCGCGCAAGGGCGTGGCGTGCGTGATGGGCGAGGAAAACCGGCTGGTGCGCGTGCTCGACAATCTGATCGACAATGCGGTGTCCTTCTCCCCCGATCAGGGGCTGGTCGAGGTGGTCGCGACCCGCATCGGCGACGAGGTGATCGTGCGCGTCGAGGATCAGGGGCCGGGCGTGCCGGCCGAGCTGCGCGACGACATCTTCCGCCGCTTTCACAGCGTGCGCCCGGCGGGCGAGCGATTCGGGGAGCATTCCGGGCTGGGCCTTGCCATCGCCAAGGCGATCGTCGACGGCCATCTTGGCCGGATCGAGGTCGAAACGCGCGACGAGCGCCCCGAAGGTGCGGCGTTCGTCATCCATCTGCCCGCCGCCGCCGCCAAGGGCGACCCGGCAGGCACGCCGGCATGACCGGGGCCGCGCCCGCCCAGCCCCATATCCACGCCAGCTGCGTCGCGCTGGGCGGCCGCGCGGTGCTGTTCACCGGCCCGTCGGGCAGCGGCAAATCCGATCTGGCGCTCAGGATGATCGACCGGGGGGCGGTGCTGGTCAGCGACGATCAGGTGCTGGTTGACCGGCGCGGGGACCGGCTGTTCGCCGCCCCGCCGCCGCAGATTGCCGGAATGATCGAGGTGCGCGGCCTCGGCATCCGCCGGATCGCCTATATCACTGATATGCCTGTTGTCCTGCTGATCGACCTTGCCACCCCGCCGCAGCGGATGCCCCTTGCCCCGGTCTGGCGGACGGTGGCCGGGATCGACCTGCCGGTCGTCAACCTCGCCCCGTTCGAGGCGAGCGCGCCGATCAAGGTCGAGCTGGCGCTGGCCGACATGCTGGCCGGAGGCGGCGCATGAGCGGCCGGATCAACCCGGCGCGGCTGCTGCTCGTCACCGGCCTGTCGGGCGCGGGCCGGTCGACCGCGCTCGACACGCTCGAAGATGCGGGTTGGGAGGTGGTCGACAACATGCCGCTGCCGCTGCTCGACCGGCTGCTGACCATGGCCCCGTCCGATGCGGTGATGGACGAGCACCGGCCGCTCGCCATCGGCATCGACACCCGCACCCGCGGGTTCGACGCCGCGCGCATGGCGACACGCGCGGCGCGGCTGCGCGCCGAGGCCCCGTTCGAGGTCGAGACGCTGTTCCTCGATTGCGGCACCGATGAACTGGCGCGACGCTATGACGAGACGCGGCGGCGGCATCCGCTCGCCCCCGACCGGCCGGCGCGCGACGGCATCGCGCGCGAGACCGAACTGCTCCAGCCGCTGCGCGCCGCCGCCGATCAGCTGATCGACACCACCGCGCTCAGCCGTGCCGATCTGCAGGACCAGATTCGCCGCCGCTTCGCCCCGGCGGGCGGTGCGCGCACGGTGATTTCGGTGATGTCGTTCGGCTTTGCGCGCGGGCTGCCGCGCGACGCCGATCTGGTGTTCGACATGCGCTTTCTGCGCAACCCGCACTGGGACCGGGCGCTGAAACCGCTGACCGGGCTGGACCGGCCGGTGGCCGATTATGTCGCCGCCGATCCGGCGCATGACGTGGCGCTCGCCCAGATCGAATCGCTGCTGCTGACGATGGTTCCGCGCCATATCGCCAGCGGCAAGGCATATCTGGCCATTGCCTTTGGCTGCACCGGCGGGCGGCACCGCTCGGTCCATGTCGCCGAAGACATGGCGCGGCGGTTGCGCGATCAGGGATTTTGTCTCACGGTATCGCACCGGGATCTTGCGACACCCCCCCAGGATGCGCTTGAAGGACCGCCGGCACCGGCCTGATCGGCAGCCGGCCTGTAGGACGTGAAAGACTGAGATGATCGGACTGGTGCTGGTGACCCATGGACGGCTGGCGGCGGAATTCGTCGTGGCGATGGAGCATGTCGTCGGCCCGCAGGGCGCGGTGGAGGCGATCTGCATCGGCCCCGATGACGATATGGAGCTGCGCCGCGCCGACATTGCCAAGGCGATTAAGGTGGTCGATGCCGGGCGCGGCGTGATCGTGCTCACCGATCTGTTCGGCGGCACGCCGTCCAACCTTGCGATTTCGCTGATGGTGCCCGGCCGGGTCGAGGTGATTGCCGGGATCAACCTGCCGATGCTGATCCGGCTGGAAGGCGCGCGCCGCACCATGGGCGTGAAGGATGCCGTCGCCGCCGCGCGCGAGGCGGGGCGCAAATATATCTCGGTTGCCTCCGAAGTGCTGGGCGAGGCGGCGTGACGAGCGTTTCGCGCACCGTCACCATCACCAACCGGCGCGGCCTGCACGCCCGCGCCAGCGCCAAATTCGTGACCATGGCGAGCGCGCTCACCGCCCGGATCGAAGTTGCCAAGGATGGCGCGGCCGTCACCGGCACGTCGATCATGGGGCTGATGATGCTGGGGGCCGCGATGGGCGATCAGGTGACGATCAGCGCCGCCGGCGACGAGGCCGAGGCCGCCCTTGCCCAGCTGGTCGCGCTGGTCGAGGGCAAATTCGGCGAGGACTGAGCGGTCGACGTGCGCCAGATCACCGGCTTTTCCAATCCGCTGGTCAAGCGGGTCAAATCGCTGCGCGACAAGAAGCATCGCCGCCGCGAAGGACTGTTCCTCGCCGAAGGGCTGCGCATCCTGACCGAGGCGCGCGACATGGGCGTGCTGCCCGAAATGCTGTTCTTCGCCCCCGAGGGCGCGTCCCATCCGCTTGCCCGCGCGCTCATGGCCGCGACCGAGGCGGCGGGCGGCGACGTGATCGAGACCAGCGCGGACATCCTGTCCAAACTGTCGGGCAAGGACAATCCGCAGACGCTGATCGGCGTCTATCGCGACCGGCTGACCCCGCTTGCGGCGCTCGACCGGACGGCGGCACCGATCTGGATCGTCGCGCAGGCGCTGCGCGATCCCGGCAATCTGGGCACCATCCTGCGCACCGGCGATGCGGTGGGCGCGGGCGGGCTGATCCTGATCGATGACTGTGTCGATCCGTTTTCGGTGGAGGCGGTGCGCGCGTCGATGGGGGCGTTGTTCACCCAGACGATCAGCATGGCGCGGTGGGAGGAGTTCATCGCCTGGCTGCGCGCCGGGCCGGGGACGCTCGCCGCGCTCAGTCTGCGCACCGACACCGATTATCAGGCGGCGCGCTATCCGGCGCCGACCTTCATCCTCGTCGGCAACGAGGCGCAGGGCCTGCCCGCCGCTTATGAGGACGCCTGCGATCTGCGCGTCAAAATGCCGATGCGCGGCAAGGCTGACAGCCTGAACGCCGCCGTGGCGACCGCGGTGATGGCCTATGAGGTGCTGAACCAGCAGCGCCGGGCCTGATGTCCGCGCGCGGCGATGGCGTCTGACAGCGCACGCCACAAGCTGGGCTTGGCCGCCGTGAAGAATAAGGCTGTTTAGTCTACCGCATTGATTGAGAATAATCCCCGCACCAAAAGGGGACAGTTTTCATGCCTTATCCGACCCTGCCGGCCGCGCTGCTGCTCGCCTCCGCCGGTCCCATTCCAGCACCCGCCGACACGGGTGGCGCGGTGACCGCGCCCGCTGAGACGGATGCCGCCGACGACGATCAAGGCCAGGGCGATGTCGTCGTCGTCACCGCCCGCCGCCGCGCCGAAGGCGTGCAGGATGTGCCACTTGCCCTGTCGGTGCTCGATTCAGCGACGCTCGACCAGACCGGCAACACCAATATCGGCCGGCTGCAACAGCTGCTGCCCAGCTTCCAGTTCTTCTCGACCAACCCGCGCAACTCGGCCGCCAATATCCGCGGGCTGGGCGCGCCGTTCGGCCTCACCAATGACGGCATCGAACAGGGCGTCGGCATCTATGTCGATCAGGTCTATTTCAGCCGCATCGCGGCGGCGACGTTCGATTTCGTCGATGTCGAGCGGATCGAGGTGCTGCGCGGGCCGCAGGGAACGCTCTATGGCAAGAACACGACCGCCGGGGCGATCGCCATCACCACCCGCGCGCCGTCCTTCACCCTGGAAGGGCGCGGCGACATCACGGTCGGCAATCTCGGCTTCGTCCAGGCCCGCGCCGCAATCTCCGGGCCGCTGATCGCCGACCGGCTGGCCGCCAGCCTGGCCGTGTCGTCGACCAGCCGGCGCGGCACCATCTTCAACGTCCGCACCCGGCAATATGTGAACGAGCTCGACAATCTCGGCCTGCGCGCCCAGTTCCGGCTGAAGGCGAGCGAGACGCTGGAGATCAATCTGACCGGCGACTACAGCCGCCAGGATCCCGATTGCTGCGCCCAGATCTATGCGCGGGTCGGCCGCACCCAGCGGCCGCTCAACCGCCAATATGACGCGCTGGCCGCCGCCTTTGGCTATCGCCCGCCCAGCACCGATCCGTTCGACCGGCTGACCGATCTCGACACGCCGCTGCGCGCCTTTCAGGAACTGGGCGGGCTGTCGCTGCGCGCGACCTGGGACGTCGGGCCGGGCGAGCTGACCTCGGTGACGGCATGGCGTTACTGGAACTGGGGACCGTCGAACGACCGCGACTTTACCGGCCTGCCGATCACCACCGTCTCGGCCAATCCGTCGCGCCAGCGGCAATGGACGCAGGAAATCCGCTATGCATCGACCGGCGACAACCGCATCGACTATGTGATCGGGCTGTTCGGATTTCACCAGACCATCCATACCGACGGCCTGCAGGTGCAGGGCAGCGCCGCCTCGCGCTGGCTGCTCAACCCGGCCAGCGCCAATGCCGGCAATCCGGCGGTGCTCGCCGGGCTGACATCGCGCAACGACATTGATTTTTCCAACACCAGCGCCGCCGCCTTCGGCCAGCTGACCTGGCGGGTGGCGGACGGCCTGCGCATCCAGCCGGGCCTCAGGCTCAACCATGACCGCAAGACCGGATCCTATGTCGCCGCAGTGACGACGGGCAGCGGATCGACGGTGCTGAATGCCGATCAGCGCTCGGTCCTCGCCCCGCAAAGCTACCGGGCGCGGTTTTCCGACTGGAACCTGTCGGGCGATCTGACCATCAGCCTCGATCTGGCGCGCGCCATTCTGGGCTACGCCACCTATGCGCGCAGCTTCAAATCGGGCGGCATCAACCTGTCGGGCCTGCCGCTCGATGCCGCGAACGCCCCGATCCTGTCGGCGGCGACGGTCAAGCCCGAACAGGTCGACCATGTCGAGATCGGCCTGAAAAGCCAGTTTTTCGGCCAGAGGCTGACGCTCAACCTCGCCGCGTTCCAGACCGGGATCCGCGATTATCAGGCAACCGTCACCAACGGCCAGCTGGGCGTGTTGCGCGGCTATCTGGCCAATGCCGCCAAGGTGCGGGTGCGCGGGGTCGAGGCCGATCTGTCCGCCCGCCCGACGGCGCGGCTCAGCCTTTATGCCAATCTGGCGTTCACAGATGCGCGCTATGTCCGCTTCACCGACGCCCCCTGCCCGCCCGAACTGGCCGGCGGCAGCGCCGCGACCGCCGCCAATCCCGCCGCGCCTGCCGGCACGCCGGGCGGGCCAAGCCCGGCCAATTGCGACGTTTCGGGCCAGTGGCTGCCCGGCGTGTCGCGCTGGGCCGCATCCTATGGCGGCGAATACCGGCTGCCGGCCCGGCTGTTCGGCCGCGGCGGCGAAGCCTATCTGGGGCTGGACGGCAATGCCCGGTCGCGGTTTTCGTCCAACCCCTCGCGCTCGGTGCTCACCGATGTCGCCGGCTATGCGCTCACCAATCTGCGCGCCGGCTTCCGCACCGACGACGCGCAGTGGAATCTGTTCATCTGGGTCAGGAACGCGTTCGACACCGACTATTTCGAACTGCTGGCGACCCAGCCGGGCAATACCGGGCTGGTGGTCGGCCAGCCGGGCGATCCGCGCATCTATGGCCTGACGCTGTCGAGCCGCTTCTGAACCGGCGGCCGGGCTGGACAGCGGCCGGGGAAAGCCCGACAGTCGCGGCATGAACCGCCTGTCGCTGCCGCCCACCCGCATCGCCCTGTTCGCCGCAGCCGGGCTTGCGCTTGTCGCGGTGGCGGTGGGCGCACGGCGGGGGACCGGCGATCAGCCACCGGCCGCCCCGGCTGCTGTCGCCGCTCCCGCCGCACCCCCGGCGACCGCCGCGCCGGATCAGCCCTCTGCCCCCGATCTCCCCAGCCTGATCACCAAGCTGGAAGCGCGGCTGCGTGAAGACCCGGAACGGGTCGAAGGCTGGACGATGCTCGGCTGGGCGTTTTTCGAAACCGGCCGTCCGGCGGAGGCCGCGACCGCCTATCGCCGCGCCGTGCGGCTGGCGCCGGAGCGTGCCGATCTCTGGTCGGCGCTGGGCGAGGCGCTGGTGATCGCCGGCGGCGCGAATGCGCGGGTGCCGGCCGATGCCGCCGCCGCGTTTCGCGCCGCGCTCGCCCGCGATCCGCGCGATGCCCGCGCCCGCTATTTCGCCGCCGTGGTCAAGGATCAGGCGGGAGACACCCGCGCGGCCGTCAAAGACTGGCTGGCGCTGCTCGCCGAAGCGCCGGCCGATGCGCCCTGGGCAGCCGGGCTGGAGGCAACGATCCGGCGGCGCGCGGCAGCATCCGGCATCGATGTCGCCGCACAGCTCGCCGCCCTGCCGCGCCGCCCCGCCCCATCGGCAACCGCGCCATCCCCGGCGGCCACTGCAGCGGCCGCGATCGCCGCCGATCCGGCGCAGCAGACGATGATCCGCGGGATGGTCGACGGTTTGGCCGCAAAGCTCGCCGCCGATCCGCGCCAGCCCGACCGCTGGGTGATGCTGATGCGCAGCCGGATGCAGCTGGGCGAGGCGAAAGAGGCTTCAGCGGCGCTCGCCCGCGCGGTCGCCGCCAATCCGGGCGCGGCCGACGATCTGCGCCGCGCCGCCCGCGAGATGGGCGTGCCGGGCGCGTAACGGCAGACCGCGAGGGCAGCGTTCATCCCGGCCGGCACAGCCGCGCTTTAGCCCGGCCAAGCCCGCTTTCGGTTGCAATCGGGCGACGCATCCCGCATCTCCCAAGGCGTTATGGCACAGACATGGAGTCCCGACAGCTGGCGCGCATATGAGGCCCGCCAGCTCCCCGTTTATCCCGATCCGGCGGCGCTGAGCGCGGCCGAGGCAGAGTTGCGCAACTTTCCGCCGCTGGTGTTTGCCGGCGAGGCGCGCGACCTGAAGCGCGATCTGGCCGATGTCGGCGCGGGCAAGGCGTTTCTGCTGCAGGGCGGCGACTGTGCCGAAAGCTTTGCCGAGTTCCACCCCAACAACATCCGCGACACCTTCCGGGTGATCCTGCAGATGGCGGTGGTGCTGACCTTCGCGTCCAAGCTGCCGGTGGTGAAGCTGGGGCGCATGGCCGGGCAGTTCGCCAAGCCGCGCTCGGCCGACATGGAAGAACAGAACGGCGTCGTCCTGCCCTCCTATCGCGGCGACAATGTCAACGACATCGCCTTCACCCCCGAAGCGCGCATGCCCGATCCGCAGCGCATGGTGCGCGCCTACAGCCAGTCGGCGGCGACGCTCAACCTGCTGCGCGCCTTTGCGCAGGGCGGCTATGCCAATCTGCACCAGGTCAATCGCTGGACCCATGATTTCATGGGCCGCAGCCCCTGGACCAAGAAATATACCGATCTGGCCGACCGCATCGGCGAGGCGCTGGACTTCATGGCCGCGTGCGGGATCAACCCGGAAACGGTGCCGCAGCTCAAGGGCACGTCGTTCTTCACCAGCCATGAGGCGCTGCTGCTGCCTTATGAGCAGGCGATGACGCGGCAGGATTCGCTGACCGGCGACTGGTATAACACCTCTGCCCATTTCCTGTGGATCGGCGACCGGACGCGCTTTGAAGGCTCGGCGCATGTCGAGTTCCTGCGCGGGATCGGCAACCCGATCGGCATGAAATGCGGACCGAGCCTTGAGCCGGATGCGCTGCTGCGCCTGCTCGACACGCTCAACCCGGCGCGCGAGCCGGGGCGGATCACGCTCATCACCCGCTATGGCTATGACAAGATCGAGGCCGGGCTGCCGCGCCTGATCCGCGCGGTGATGCGCGAAGGCCATCCGGTGGTGTGGAGCTGCGATCCGATGCACGGCAATGTCGTCAAGGCCGCCAATGGCTATAAGACGCGGCCGTTCGACCGCATTCTGGCCGAAGTGCGCGGCTTTTTCGCCGTCCACCGCGCCGAAGGCAGTTTTGGCGGCGGCATCCACTGCGAAATGACCGGCCAGAACGTCACCGAATGCACGGGCGGCGCAGTCGACGTCACCGAACAGTCGCTGGCCGACCGCTATCACACGCATTGCGACCCGCGGCTGAATGCCGCGCAGAGCCTGGAACTGGCATTCCTGCTTGCCGAAATGCTCAACCAGGAACTGTCGGAGCGGCGCAAGGCGGCGGCCTGAGCCGCGCGGCGATAGTCACTGATTTCAGGCGCATTTGCCGCCGCCCGGACAATCGGGCGGCGGCTTTTTCTTTTTGGTGCCATCCCCGCCGGCGACGCTCGGCCGGCCAGTGCCTATGAGCGCAAACGGAGCCGCTAATCGATTGATATCGTTTGCAATCGCCCTGCCCTACATCCTCGCAGTCGTTGCATGACATGCGTCATTTCGGGGCAATACTTTGGTCGCCAAATAATATTTATAACTCATCTTTAGATTACCCCCGTTGACGCGCCAGAAATGCTCTTTAAATGCAGCATATCCGAAACGGAGGTAATAATGGCCGATATCGACCTGTCGCCAAACATGATCGAACTGGCGACCGAGCTGACGATCGCCTGGCTGAACAACCCCAACAACCGCGCCGGTGCCGAAGACGTGCCCGCGTTCCTGAACAAGATGCACGCGACGCTGAACAGCCTGTCGGCGCGTGACGAACAGCCGGGCGACACCGCAGTCGAAGGCGGCGTGGAACCGGCGGTGTCGGTGCGCAAGTCGCTGGCGTCGAAGGATGTCATCATCTCGCTGATCGACGGCAAGCCGTACAAGTCGCTGAAGCGTCATCTGGCGCGCCACGGCCTGACGCCGGAACAGTATCGCGAACGCTACAAGCTGAAGCCCGATTATCCGATGGTCGCGGAAAACTATGCCAAGCAGCGCCGCGACCTCGCGCTCAAGATCGGCCTGGGTTCCAAAGGCCGCGCGGCGCGCACCGGCCAGAAGGCCCCGGGCCGGCCGGGACGCAAGCCGGCGGCGAAGAGCGAATAACGCCGCCAGTTGAATGGTGCCGGGCCAGCCAGCCCGGCACCGTCATTTGCGGCCCGGTCAGCCGGCGGCGGTTCGACGGGACGCAACCCGGGCCAGCGCACCACCGGCCCCCACCGCGATCAGCGCCTGCCCGGCAAAGTAAAGCGGCCAGATCAGCCAGCTGGCGAGCGCGGAACCGGCAAGCGGCCCCAGTCCGGCAAAGATCAGCAGGTCGGAAATCACAAACAATAGCGCCCCCAGCGCCGCCAGCGGGAACCGGCTGAGCGCGGCAGCCCCCGCCATCGCCGCCAGCCCGCTGCTGTAAAGCGCGATGCCCGGCGCCGCCGCCCGGTCGGCGGGCAAGGATGCCGCCAGCGCGACAATCCCCATCGCCAGAGCGCCGACTGCCACGATCCGCCCGCGCCCCGCACCTGCGGCGCGGTGACGCAGATAGGAAGGCACGGCGAGCAGATGCCCGGCCAGAAACGCGACCGCCCCCACGGTCAGCGACACGGCATCGAGCAGAACATCGCCCAGCGCCCCCAGCGCGAGCACCGCCGCCAGCCAGCGCCCGTCGCGCCCCGGCACCGCCGCCAGCACCCAGAGCGCGAGCAGCGCCACGCCCAGCCCTTTCCACGCGACGATCACCGACAGCGGCACCGCCGCCAGCAGCTGCCCGGCCGGCCAATAGCTCGCCCCGCCAAGCAGCGCCGCGACCAGCAGCCAGTCCGCCCGTCCGCGCCCGATCCCCGCCATCCCGTTCTGCCCCATATTGCACCCCCTTCAGGTCATGCTATCCGCCCGGGGCATGACGGCCAATCACGACATTCACATCATCGGCGGCGGGCTCGCCGGATCGGAAGCCGCATGGCAGCTGGCCGAGGCGGGCTGGCAGGTGCGCCTGTCGGAAATGCGCGGCGTGGAGGCGACCCCCGCCCACCACACCGATGCGCTGGCCGAGCTGGTCTGTTCCAACAGCTTCCGGTCCGACGATGCCGACAGCAATGCGGTCGGCCTGCTGCACGAGGAAATGCGGCGGCTCGGTTCGCTGATCATGGCGCAGGCGGATCGCCACCGCGTTCCCGCCGGATCGGCGCTGGCGGTCGACCGCGACGGTTTTGCAAACGGCGTCACCGCCGCGCTTGCCGCCCATCCCCGCGTCACGCTGGTGCGCGAGCGGGTCGATGCGCTGCCCGGCGACGGCCCGGCGATCATCGCCACCGGCCCGCTGACCGCGGCCGCGCTGGCGGGATCGATCGGCGCGGCGACCGGCATGGACCAGCTGGCGTTTTTCGATGCCATCGCCCCCATCGTCCACCGCGACAGCATCGATTTCGACATTGCCTGGTTTCAGTCGCGCTGGGACAAGGGCGATGGCCGCGATTACATCAACTGCCCGCTCGACCGCGACCAGTATCAGGCCTTTGTCCAGGGGCTGCTCGACGGCGAGAAGACCGAGTTCCGCGAATGGGAAAAGGACACGCCCTATTTCGACGGCTGCATGCCGATCGAGGTGATGGCGTCGCGCGGGCCGGAAACGCTGCGCCACGGGCCGATGAAGCCCTTTGGCCTGCGCGATCCGCGCACCGGCCAGCGCCCCTATGCCGTCGTCCAGCTGCGGCAGGACAA
>DBAW01000231.1 GCA_002291855.1 Sphingomonas sp. UBA1000 | reverse complement strand
GCGAGCAGCGGCGGCGCGGCCTCGCCCCCGATGGCGAGCGCCAGCGCCGCCAGCAGCCCGGCAATGCCGAACCGCCCGCGCACCATCGCCAGCAGCACCGCCTCGACCGCAACAATCGCCATGCCCAGCCCGGCAATCGCGCCCGGGCGGAAAGCGGCGGCAGCGGGCGTTGCGAGCGCCGCCAGCACCACCGCGACCAAAGCCGCGCGCGGCCCGGCGACAGTCCGCGCCAGCGCCGCGGCGATCAGCATATGGGTGAAAAACAGCAGCTCGGGCCACAGCACCAGCGCAACCAGCTCGGCCCGGGCCGGGCCGGCCAGCGGCGCGATCAGCGCGACCAGCCCCGCCGGCACCAGATCGGGCAGCCGCGACCAGCCCAGCACCGTGCCGCCCGGCGGGCCGAGGCGAAGCTGGGTCAGGTCGCCCGCCGCCTGCCCGGCCAGCCAGTCGCGGATGCCGGCCAGACGCAGCATGTCGTCGGCCATGGGCAGCACCCGCGCCGACAGGTCGGCCCAGGCGAGAAAAACCTGCAGCGCGGTCAGCGCCACCGCCAGCCCAAGCGCCAGCGGCACCACGCCTGTCACGCCCGTCTCTCTCCCGCGGCGGGAGAGAGGCTGGTTCATCCGCGCTGCCCGAGCAGGCGCAGCCTGAGCGCGTTGAGCTTGATAAAGCCTTCGGCGTCGCGCTGGTCATAGGCCCCGGCATCGTCCTCGAAGGTGACGATCTTGGCCGAATAGAGATTGTGGCGCGGATCGGCGCGGCGGCCGACGACATGCGCCGCGCCCTTGTAGAGCTTCAGCCGCACGGTGCCGGTGACATGCTGCTGGCTATGGTCGATCGCCGCCTGCAGCATCTCGCGCTCGGGCGAGAACCAGAAGCCGTTATAGATCAGCTCCGCATAGCGCGGCATCAGCTGGTCCTTCAGATGCGCGGCCCCGCGGTCGAGCGTCACCTGCTCGATCGCCCGGTGCGCCAGATGCAGGATCGTGCCGCCCGGCGTCTCGTACATGCCGCGCGACTTCATGCCGACAAAACGGTTCTCGACCAGATCGAGCCGGCCGATGCCGTGGCGGCGGCCGAAATCATTGAGCCGGGCAAGCAGATCGGCCGGACCCAGCCCCTCGCCATCCACGGCCACCGCATCGCCGCGCTCGAAATCGATGGTCAGATATTCGGGCGTGTCGGGCGCGTCCTCGGGATTGACGGTGCGCGAGAACACATAATCGGGCACCTCATCCCACGGATCCTCGAGCACCTTGCCCTCGGACGAGGTGTGCAGCAGATTCGCATCGGTCGAAAACGGCGCTTCGCCGCGCTTGTCGCGCGGGATCGGAATCTGGTGCGCCTCGGCAAACTCGATCAGCCGGGTGCGGCTGGTCAGATCCCATTCCCGCCACGGCGCGATCACCTTGATGTCGGGCTGAAGCGCGTAATAGCCCAGCTCAAACCGGACCTGGTCATTGCCCTTGCCGGTCGCGCCATGGCTGACGGCATCGGCCCCGACCGCGCGCGCGATCTCGATCTGCCGCTTGGCGATCAGCGGGCGCGCGATCGAGGTGCCGAGCAGATACTGGCCCTCATAGACCGCGTTCGCGCGCATCATCGGGAACACATAATCGCGGACGAACTCGTCGCGCAGATCGTCGATGAAGATATGTTCGGGCTTCACCCCCATCAGCGCCGCCTTCTGCCGCGCCGGCTCCAGCTCCTCGCCCTGGCCGAGATCGGCGGTGAAGGTCACCACTTCGCACTGATAGGTCTGTTGCAGCCATTTCAGGATCACGCTGGTGTCGAGCCCGCCCGAAAAGGCGAGGACGACCCGGTTGATCTGCTCTGCGCGCTGGCGCTTGTCCGTCATGCCCACAAACCTCCGTTTCGCCGCCGACTATGCACAAAGCCGCGCGGGCGCAATGGCGGATCAGGCGGGTGCCGGCACCAACGGGGCGGCGGCAGCGCGCAGCCGTGCTTCGGCGGCGGCCATATAATCACGCGTGATCGGCAGCGCGCGCCGGTCGCGGACATATTGCAGCTGGTAATTGCACAGCCCGCCATGCTCGAACGCGGTCAGCGCCCCGGCCAGATAGAAGCACCACATGCGGTAGAAGCGGGCATCATACAGCGCCTCGATCTCGGCGCGTCTGGCGACCGTGCGGCCATACCAATGCTGGATGGTGAGCGCGTAATGGAGGCGCAGCGTCTCGACATCGGCGGCGATCAGCCGCGCCGTCTCGCTCGCCGCGACGATTTCGCTGAGCGCCGGAATATAGCCGCCGGGAAAGATATATCTGGACGTCCAGCTGTCGGTCACGCCCGGCCCGCCCATGCGGCCGATGCTGTGCAGCAGCATCACCCCGTCTTCGGCCAGCAGGTTGCGGCACTGGCGGAAGAAGGTCCGGTAATGCGGCGGGCCGACATGTTCGAACATGCCGACCGAGACGATCCTGTCGAACTGCCCGGTGACAGCGCGGTAATCGATCAGCTCGAACCGCACATGATCGGCGACGCCCGCTTCGGCGGCGCGGCGGCGGGCGACGCGCAATTGCTCCTCGGACAAAGTGATGCCGAGCACATCGACCCCGGCGACACGGTGCAGATAAAGCGCCAGCCCGCCCCAGCCACAACCGATGTCGAGCACGCTTTGGCCCGGCGCGAGCGCGAGCTTGGCGGCGATATGCGCCTTTTTGTCGGCCTGCGCGGCCTCGAGGCTCTGCGCGGGATCGGTGAAATAGGCGCAGCTATATTGGCGGTCGGCATCGAGAAACAGATCATAGAGCCCGTCCGACAGATCGTAATGATGGGCGACGTTGCGCCGCGCGCGCCGCGCCCAGTTCAGCCGGTCGATCCGCCCGGCCAGCCCGGCCAGCGCCCGCCGCCACAGGGCCGGCGGCTCCAGCCGTCCGCCGGTTTCGAACGGCAGCCCGGCGCGGATCAGGCGCACCAGATCCAGCACATCGCCCTGCTCGACGATCAGCCGTCCGTCCATATAGGCCTCGCCCGCGCCGATGCGCGGGTTGCGGGCGATGCGGCCGGGCGTCGCACGGTCGGCAAAGCGGATGGCAACCGGCGCGCGGCCGGGCGCGGGCCGGCCATAGCGGGCGACCCGGCCATCGGCATAGGTGACGGTCAGTTCACCGGCGCGGACGGCGCGGGTGAGCAGCTGGTCGAGCAGGAACATGGCCGGCCTCCCCTGTGTCCGTGAACCGGGATGAAGGCGAAACGGCCGGGCCGGCCCGTCGGTTGCGCGCCCGGCCGGTCAGGCGGGCCGGGGCGCAGCAGATCAGATGCCGGCATACCATTCATACCCGGCCAGATCCTCCCACAGCCCGCCCTTGCCGCCATGGATGCCGGCGAGGCTCGCCACCGCTTCGATCCGCATCACATATTTGGCCTGTTTATAGCCCAGTTGCCGTTCGACGCGCAGGCGCAGCGGCGCACCATGGCCCATGGGCAGCGTGCGGTTGTTCATCCCCCAGGCAAGGATCGTCTGCGGGTGGAAGGCATCGACCAGATCGATCGATTCATAATAAGGCCGCCCGCCCAGGCTGTCGGCGCAGTGAAAGACGATGTAGCGCGCCTCGCGCCGCAGCCCCGCCCGGTCGAGCAGCAGCGACAAGGGCGGGCCATGCCATTTGCCGATCGCGCTCCACCCCTCGACACAGTCGTGGCGGGTGATCTGGGTGCGCATCGGCATCGCCTTGATCGTCGCCAGATCGAGCGTCAGCGGCCGCGCGACCAGCCCGTCCACGCGCAGCCGCCAGTCGGCAAAGCCATTGGCCAGATGCGCGGCATATTCGGCGGTGGCGGGATTGCGGGTGCCGTTCATGCGGAACACCGGCGACATCTGGTCGGGGCGATATTCGCGCGCCAGCGCCATCCGGTCGACCAGCCGGCGCTGGAGCGCGCGGTGCGCATCCTCGGCCGAAAACAGCAGATGGCGGACGGCCGGCACCTCGCCCAGCCGGTCGCAGCCGCCCAGCAGCCCGCCCGCAGCCAGCCCGCCGATCAGCCGCCGCCGCGACAGCATCACGCCCCCGCTCATGCCGCCGCCCCGGCCATGTCACCACCCCGGTCATGTCGCGGGGGCGGCGCGCCCGGCACCCGCCCGGTGATCATCCCGCCAATCTGGCGCACCGGGCCGGACGCGAGCACGAGCAGCAGATGCACGACGATGAAGCCGGCGAGCGCGGCGGCGGCGATGAAATGCACCGAGCGCGCCGATTGCCGGCCGCCGAACATGCCGCTCAGCCACGGATAACCAGCATCCATGCCCGGCGACATGGCAAGGCCGGTGACGATCATCAGCGGGATCAGCCCGAAAATCACCGCCGCATAGCTGATCTTCTGCAAGGTGTTGAACGCCGCCGGATCGGCCGGATCGTGAAAGCGCAGCCGCAAATGGGCGACGATGTCGGCCCACAGATGCGCCGGGCGCAGTTCGCGCGCACGCAGCCTCAGGTCGCGCGCGGCATGGCCGTTCAACAGGCTGGCAAGCATGAAGGCGAGAAGCGCGAAGGCGAACAGCAGCGCGACCGCCATGTGCCAGCGCCGGGCCAGCGCCAGATTATAGCCCGACGGGATCGTCGCCCAGTGCGGAAAGGCGCGGGTGCGCGTCACCCCCTGCGGGTCGGTCCAGCGGCCGAGCACGCCGGTGGTGTCGAACCGCCAGCCGGCGACCGACAGATAGCCGGTGCGCTCGGTCGCGCCGATATGCAGCCAGGCGCGGTCGGGATTGGCGCCATATTCGCCCCAATAGAGCCGGGGATGGGCGTTGAAGATCATCGCCCCGCTCATCAGCAGCAGCGCGACCGCCGCCGCATTCACCCAGTGCCACAGCCGCGTGGCCAGCCGGTGCCGGTAGATGACCTGTCTGTTGCTGCCCATATGCCCTCCCCGTTCGCAGGTGCGGCCGGCCCGGTTACAGGCCCCGGCGATCGGCCAAGGCTAGAGCATTTTCAAGCGGGGTTGAATCACCCGGCGACCCGGAAAATGCGGCAAATCAAAAGGGCGGGAGCGGCTTCCGATCCGATGCAATCGAATCGGAAGCCGCTCTAGCAGGCGCGGACCGGCAGCGGGAGGGGGGCGGAAGCGCGGCTCAGCCGAGCGCGGCCTGTTTTTCCTCGACCAGCCGATCGAGCTCGGCGCGGCTCTTTTTCTGGGCGGCGGATTTCAGCTGGCCGCAGGCGGCCATGATGTCGCGGCCGCGCGGCGTGCGCACCGGCGCGGAAATGCCGGCTTCGAACACGATGTCGGAAAAACGCTGCACGCGCTCCGGCGTCGAGCATTCATAGGGCGCGCCCGGCCAGGGGTTGAACGGGATGAGATTGACCTTGGCCGGCAGCCGGTATTTGCGCAGCAGCCGCACCAGCTCGCGCGCATCGGCATCGCTGTCGTTGCGGTCCTTGAGCATCACATATTCAAAGGTGATGCGCCGGGCATTGTTCGCGCCGGGATAATCGGCACAGGCCTGGAGCAGCTCCTCGATCCCGTATTTGCGGTTGAGCGGCACGATCTCGTCGCGCACCTCCTTGGTCACCGCATGCAGCGACACCGCCAGATTGACGCCGATTTCGATGCCCGCCTGCGCCATTTTGGGCACGACGCCCGCCGTCGACAGGGTGATGCGCCGCTTGGACAGGGCAATGCCGTCCCCGTCCATCACGATGCGCAGCGCATCGCGGACATTGTCGAAGTTATACAGCGGCTCGCCCATGCCCATCATGACGATGTTGGTCAGCAGCCGCCCCTCGGGCTGGCTCGGCCATTCGCCCAGCGCATCGCGCGCCAGCATCACCTGGCCGACAATCTCGCCGGCGGTCAGGTTGCGCACCAGCCGCATCGTGCCGGTGTGGCAGAACCGGCAGTTGAGCGTGCAGCCGACCTGGCTCGACACACACAGCGTTCCCCGATCGGCATCGGGGATGAACACCATTTCATAATCCTGCCCGTCATCGGAACACAGCAGCCATTTGCGCGTGCCGTCGGACGAAACCTGCGCCTCGACCACTTCGGGCCGGCCGATGGCGAATCGCTCCGCCAGCCAGGGCTGCTGCGCCTTGGCGATATCGGTCATCAGCGAAAAATCGGTGACGCCGCGGTTGTAGATCCAGTGCCACAGCTGCTTGGCGCGCAGCCGCGCCTGACGCGGCTCCAGCCCGGCGGCTTCCAGCGTGTCGCGGATCTGGTCGCGGGCAAGGCCGATCAGGTCGATGCGCCCATCGGCGCGCGCGGTGGCGGCGCGCGGCACGGGCACGGGATCGATATGGCCGGGCATCTGCATGGTCGGAGTCATCGCGGTCCCATGTAGGGGGAATGCGGCATTTTTGCGAGCGCCGGGCAGAGGCAGTCGGAACAGGCACTGCCCACCGCCTTAGCAAGCAGCGCACGCCGTGACAGCATTGGGCCGCCGCTCTGGCAAGCGGCGGACGCCGCAGAAACAATGGGCCGCCGCTCTGGCAAGCGGCGGCCCGGCGCTGCGCAACTGAAAAAGGGGGTCAGGCGAAGGCGGCGGTGGCCGCGCGGCGGCGCAGGCCCATGCCTGCAAGGCCGAAGCCGGTGATCATCATCGCCCAGCTGGCCGGTTCCGGCACCGCATCGGTGGGCGCGAAGAACACGCGGTCGACGACAAAGTCCTTGGCCGGAATGCCGAAGCTGTTGAACGTGAACTGGAAGCTGCTCGGCCCGGTGACGGTGGCGATGCCGCTCGACTTGAAGGTCAGCCACTTGCCCGCCGGCTGGCCGCTGGCCGAGAAGCTGGCGAACTGGATGCCGCCGACCGAGGCGGTGAAGCTGGCATCGTTCGGGTTGGCCGCGCCGTTGAACGGCAGATAGACGTCGAAGCCGAAGGTGTAATTGGTGCCGGCGGTCACATTGACCGTCTGCGACAGCGTCTGCGGGCGGGCGAGGTCGGCGACGAAATAGGCGGCCTTGCTGCCCACCGCGTCGAAGCCGGGATTGGCGGCGCTGTTGGTCGCCGGCACCGCTTCGCCGTAAGCGCCGGTCGGATAGGCGGTGGCGCTGTTATAGTTGATGACCGCGGGCTGCACGCCGTCACCCGACGTGCCGCCCAGCGTCCAGCCGCTGAAGCCGTTCTCGAAGCTGCCATTGACCAGCAGATTGGCGGCCGAGGCCGGCGCGGTGAGCGTGGCGGCAAGGACGAACGCGAGAGCAACAGACTTCATGGCTACACCCCTTTTGAACTCGGAGATCCGGGTGGGTCCGGACTGGATGAAGCCCACGTAACGATTCGTTTATCATCCGTCTTTGGTTAAATTCGCCCCGTCCCAAAGCGGTGCATTAACGCTATGCCTTGAGAAATACTCGGCCTCCCCGCCGAAACCTGGTTAACGGCGGGCTGCACAGCCGATCATCGCCGCATCGATTGCAGAGGCGACGCCGCGCAGCGCGTAATGATCCTGAAAACCGCCCCCGCCCGCTGTGCGGCCCGACACGGTCATCTGTTCGGCCCCGCGCAGCGCCGCAATGATCGCGGCATCCATCCGCTGGTCGGCGGCCCAGGCATCGGTGCCACGGGCGATGAGCGCGAATCGGCGTCCGCCGACCGACAGCACCGGCCCGCCGGTCGCCCCATGCGCGCGGCTGAGGCGCAGATGCACCTGCCCGCCCGGCTGGCGACCCGGCCAGAAGCCGATGCTGGCAAAGGGCTGATCGGGCCGCGCGTCGCCCCCCGGCGGGGCCGGGCGCACCGGCCGGGCGATGGCGTGGCAGCGCCGCAGCGCCGGATCGCGGAACGCGCCCCAGCGGCCATAAACGCCCAGATCCTCACGCCCGGCGGCAGCGCCCGGCGCGCCGGCGAACAACAGGGCGGAGAGCAGTGCGGCAGGCATCAGGCCCGCGACCAGCAAGCCCCTGGCGGCGGCACCGGTCAGCGCCGCACGCATCATGCCGGGGCCGCGCCGCCGCCCAGATGGACGATCGCCTCGCGCTCGTCCTCGATCACCACCATCGTCCCTTGCGGCAGATGCGGCGCGACCGGCGCGCGCCAGCGCGGATCGACCGGCAGGCCGGTCAGCAGCCCGCGCAGCACGCGCGACGACATGCCGTGCATGATCACCAGCCGGTCGCCGGGCGCATGGCCGTAATCGGCGATCCAGCCCGACAGGCGGGCGGCGATCTCGTCATACCATTCGCCCCCCGGCGGGCGCACGGCGAACAAATGGGTGTCGCGGCAGACGATCTCGCCCTGCTCGGCGATGATTTCGGCATAGGTGCGCCCGCCCCAGCTGCCGACATTGATTTCCGCCAGCCGCTGGTCGCGGCGGCAGCCATGCCAGTCGCCGCCGATATGTTCGGCGACGATGGCGAGCGTCTGGAGCGCCCGGCCATAAGGCGAAGACCAAAGCTCGAGCCCGGCCGCCGCGCCCCCCAGCCACTCGTTCAGCCCCCGGCCCATCGCCTCGGCCTGGGCAAAGCCGGCGCGGGTGAGCGGCGTGTCGATCTGGTCGCCCTGCATCCGCCGGGCGGCGTTGAACACGGTCTCGCCGTGGCGGGCGATGAAGATGCGGCTCATGGCGCCCTTTCTTACGGTTTCCGGCTGGCGAGCAGGGTTTCGGCGATCTTGTAGGTGCGCGGATTGTCGACATCGACGGCCAGCGCGCCATCGGTCACGAACACCGGCCGGATGCGCACCCCGAACCGGCGCGACAGATTGGCCATGGCGCGCTCAAGCGTCCACCAGCGGCGGCGGAAACCGATCAGGTTCCACAGGCCGAACGCCTTAAGGATCGCGCCCGGCGTCTTGATGAACTGGCCGCCGCCCCGGAAGCTTTCGGCCGCGCGCAGCGCCGCAGCGTCGGCCAGCCAATAGGCGTTGCAGTTGGAAATCGCGACATCGGCAAACTCGTAGAAGCGCCGCTGCCCCTCGGGATGGGCGGCGAGAATCTGTTCGCGGCTGGCGATCGACAGCGCCGCCCCCGCCCCTTCGCGCACCGCCTCGTCATGCAGCCGGCGCAGCGCCTTGGGCGTCACCAGCACATTGTCGCCCGTCGTCACCAGCATCGGCCAGGCACGGTCGCCCGCCACGGCGACTGCGGCCTCGAGGCTTTCGACAATGCCCGGCCCCGCCGGCACCGCGATCAGCCGCCCGGCTGCCTGCAGCCGCGCGACGATGGGCAGCCCGGCGATCACCGCCGGATCGTGGATCGACACCAGGATCAGGCTGTCGGGCCAGGCCGCCTCGGCCGCTTCCAGCACCCAGGTGAGCAGCGGCTTGCCCCGGATCGGCACCACCGCCTTGTGGCTGACGCCCGCCTGTTCGGCGAGCGGATCGATCCGGCCGTCGCGCTTGCCGGCGAGGATCAGGATCGCGGGCGAACCCGGCGGCGGCGCAATGGGCGATTGACTTGCCATGCCGGCCCTTTAGCCCATGATCGCGATGACTGAAGCCTTGAAAATCGCCCTGGCGGGCCTGGGAACGGTGGGCGGCGGCGTTGTCCGCCTGCTCGATGCCAATGCCGATCTGATCGCGCGCCGCGCCGGGCGGCCGATCGAAATCGTCGCCGTGTCGGCACGCGACCGCAGCAAGGACCGCGGTGTCGACCTGTCCCGCTTCCGCTGGGTCGACGATATGGGCGAGATGGCGGCGCTGGACGGCGTCGATGTGGTGGTCGAGCTGATCGGCGGCAGCGACGGGCCGGCGCTCACCCTGGCGCGGCGGACCATCGCCGCCGGCAAGGCGCTGGTCACCGCCAACAAGGCAATGATCGCCCATCACGGGCTGGAACTGGCGAGCGCCGCCGAGGCGGGCAATGTCGCGTTCAAATATGAGGCGGCGGTCGCGGGCGGCATCCCGGTGATCAAGGGGCTGCGCGAGGGCGCGGCGGCCAACCGCATCCAGCAGGTCTATGGCATTCTGAACGGCACCTGCAATTACATCCTCTCGACCATGGAGGCCGAGGGGCGCGACTTTGCCGATGTGCTCGCCGAGGCGCAGGCGCTCGGCTATGCCGAGGCCGATCCGGGGTTCGACATTGACGGGATCGACGCCGCCCACAAGCTGTCGATCCTCGCCAGCCTCGCCTTTGGCACGCGGATCGACTTTCCGGGCGTCGGCACCACCGGCATCCGCCATGTGCTGGCCGCCGACATTGCCGAGGCGGCGGCGCTCGGCTTCCGCATCCGCCTGCTCGGCCATGCCGAACTGCGCGCCGACGGGCTGTTCCAGCGCATTCACCCGCATCTGGTGCCGGTCAGCCATCCGCTCGCCCATGTCACCGGATCGCTGAACGCGGTGGTGGCCGAGGGCAATTTCGTCGGTCGGCTGTTGTTCCAGGGGCGCGGCGCGGGCGACGGCCCGACGGCCAGCGCGGTGGTCGCCGATCTGATCGACATTGCGCGCGGCGAATATGGCCCTGCCTTTGCGATGCCGGTCGCGGCGCTGGGCGAACAGCCGCATGCCGATCCTGGCGCGCGCGAGGGCCGCGCCTATCTGCGCTTCACGGTCGACGACAAGGTCGGCGTGCTCGCCGAGATCGCGGCGGCGATGCGCGATTCGGGCGTGTCGATCGAAAGCCTGATCCAGCGCGGCGCGATGCCCGATGGCGGCGTGCTGGTCGCCATCGTCACCCATAAAGGCCCCGAACGCGCAGTCGCCCAGGCCATCGAGCGGCTGGACGGCGCCCCCTGGCTGCGCGGCCAGCCGATGCTGATGCATATTCTCGACTGAAGGTATTTGTGGTGCGGCTCTCGCCGCACGGGCGCTGTTTGTTGCGCGCCTCACGGC
>DBAW01000202.1:6621-7471 GCA_002291855.1 Sphingomonas sp. UBA1000 | reverse complement strand
GAGTGCAGCATCGTCACCGCCGGCGTCGCCCGCCAGCCGGGCATGCGCCGCGACGATCTGCTGGGCATCAACCTGAAAGTCATGAAGGCGGTGGGCGAGGGCATCAAGGCGCATGCCCCGAACGCGTTCGTGATCTGCATCACCAATCCGCTCGACGCGATGGTGTGGGCGCTGCGCGAGTTTTCGGGGCTGCCGCACAACAAGGTGGTCGGCATGGCCGGCGTGCTCGATTCCGCGCGCTTCCGCCATTTCCTGGCCGAGGAATTCGGCGTCGCCAAGCAGGACGTGACCGCCTTTGTGCTCGGCGGGCATGGCGACACCATGGTGCCGGTCGTCGAATATTCGACGGTGGCCGGCATTCCGATCCCCGATCTGATCAAGATGGGCTGGTCGACCCAGGAGCGCATTGACGCCATCGTCCAGCGCACCCGTTCGGGCGGCGGCGAGATTGTCGGCCTGCTCAAGACCGGCTCGGCCTTCTACGCGCCGGCGACCAGCGGCATCGAAATGGCCGAAGCCTATCTCAAGGACCAGAAGCGCCTGCTGCCCTGCGCCGCCTATCTGGACGGTCAATATGGCCAGAACGGCCTGTATGTCGGCGTGCCGGTGATCATCGGTGCGGGCGGCGTCGAAAAGATCGTCGAGATCCAGCTGTCGGGCGAAGCCAAGGCCAATCTGCAGGTGTCGGTCGACGCGGTGAAGGAACTGGTCACGGCCTGCCAGGCCATCGATCCGAGCCTCGGCTGATGCGGGCCGCCATTTGCTGCGTCCTGCTCGTCGCAGCGACGTCGGCGCACGCATCGGGTTTCTGGGTCGACAAATTTGGCCGGATCGTCGCCATGGAGGTTCC
>DBAW01000202.1:486-6233 GCA_002291855.1 Sphingomonas sp. UBA1000 | reverse complement strand
TTTGAGGCGTTCGAAAAGATTTGCGCGTCGACGAACTTCGACAAAGCTGCTGCGGGCGGCGTCGCTGAGGCCTTGGGCTGGGGCTTTGCCTATCGGCCCGAGGTGGTGCCATTTAAACCGCCTGTCGATATCGGGGGATGGCGAGCGCCGGATGCCCAGCTGAACGTAGCCAATGGCATTTTTTTCTCGAGAGAGCCGCAGTGTAATCTGACCGTTGCATTGAGCAGTGCGCCAGACCGCGCAGCGGCTATTGAGGCCATATCGGCGCGCTTTGGTGCGGCTGCGAACGCCGCAAAGGCTGTCAAGAAGGACGGGTCGCCGAACCCAGGGTTTCAGCCTGAGTGGCGATTGCCGGCAGGTGGCGGAAGTGAACGAACGGTCTTTGTTCACGTGCATGAGGGCAACCAGATTCAGTTCGCGCTCATCGAGCGCAAGGGAGCGAAATAGTGTCCATTCTCGTCAACAAGCACACCAAGGTCATCACCCAGGGCTTTACCGGTGCCCAGGGCACGTTCCATTCCGAACAGGCAATCGCCTATGGCACCCAGGTCGTCGGCGGCGTGACGCCGGGCAAGGGCGGCACCACCCATATCGGCCTGCCGGTGTTCGACACCGTGCATGAAGCGGTCGCCAAGACCGGGGCCGATGCCTCGGTCATCTATGTGCCGCCGCCCTTTGCCGCCGATTCGATCCTCGAGGCGATCGACGCTGAAGTGCCGCTGATCGTCTGCATCACCGAGGGCATTCCGGTGCTCGACATGGTGAAGGTCAAGCGCGCTCTGTCGGGGTCCAGGTCGCGGCTGATCGGGCCGAACTGCCCGGGCGTGCTGACCCCGGATGAGTGCAAGATCGGCATCATGCCGGGCAACATCTTCAAAAAGGGTTCGGTCGGCGTCGTCTCGCGCTCGGGCACGCTCACTTATGAAGCGGTGTTCCAGACCTCGAATGCCGGGCTTGGCCAGACCACGGCGGTCGGCATCGGCGGCGATCCGGTCAACGGCACCAACTTCATCGACGTGCTCGAACTGTTCCTCGCCGATGACGACACCAAGTCGATCATCATGATCGGCGAAATCGGCGGCGATGCCGAGGAGCAGGCCGCCCAGTTCCTGATCGACGAGGCAAAGCGCGGCCGCAAAAAGCCGATGGTCGGCTTCATCGCCGGGCGCACCGCGCCTCCGGGGCGGCGCATGGGCCATGCCGGCGCGATCGTGTCCGGCGGCAAGGGCGGCGCGGAAGACAAGATCGCGGCGATGGAGGCGGCGGGCATCCGCGTCAGCCCCAGCCCGGCCGAACTGGGCCAGACCCTGCTAGAAGTGTTGAAGGGCTGAGCGAGAGCCGATTGACCCTGCATCCGTTCGTGCCGGCCGTTCTGGCCGGCACGAGAGGGGCCGGACCGGGGCAGTTCTGGACTTTGCTCGACATGGACGGATGAAGATCATGGGTTTTGAAGGCCAGTCATTCGATATTGAGGGCGTGTCGCCGTCGTTCGTCGAGGCGCTTTACCGCCGTTATGCCGCCGATCCCGCCTCGGTCGAGGCCGGCTGGCGCGGCTTTTTCGAAGGGCTTGAGGCGAGCATCGACGGCCCGAGCTGGAAGCGCGGCAACTGGCCGCCCGCCGACACCGACGCGCTGACCGCAGCACTCGACCCGACGCAGATGGCGGTGCCGCCCAAGGCCGATGCACGCAAGGCCGCGCCGGCTGCCGCCACTGCCCCTGCCGATCCCGGCGCGGTCGCCCGCGCGGCGGCCGATTCCATCCGCGCGATGATGCTGATCCGCACCTACCGGGTGCGCGGCCATCTGGCGGCGCAGCTCGATCCGCTCGGCATATTGAAGCGCGAGCTGCCGGCCGATCTGACGCCCGAATATCACGGCTTTTCCGGCGCCGATCTCGACCGTCCGATCTATCTGGGCGGCACGCTCGGCCTTGAAACCGCGACGGTGCGCGATCTGGTCGCGATCCTGCGGCGCAATTATTGTGGGCCGGTCGGCCTTGAATATATGCACATCGCCGACACCGAGGAGCGGCGCTTCCTGCAGGAACGGATGGAGGGCAAGGACGCCGTCATCCAGTTCACCCCCGAAGGCAAGAAGGCGATCCTGTCGGCCGTCATTCGCGGCGAGCAGTTCGAAAAGTTCCTGGGCCGCAAATATGTCGGCACCAAGCGCTTCGGCCTCGATGGCGGCGAAGCGATGATCCCCGCGCTTGAGGCGATCATCAAATATGGCGGCCAGATGGGCGTGCGCGAGATCGTCTATGGCATGGCGCATCGCGGGCGGCTGAATGTGCTCGCCAATGTGATGGCCAAGCCGTTCCGCGTGATCTTCCACGAATTCTCCGGCGGCTCGGCCAATCCGGAAGATGTCGGCGGATCGGGCGACGTCAAATATCATCTCGGCACCTCCACCGACCGCGAGTTTGACGGGATCAGCGTCCATATGTCGCTGGTGCCCAACCCCTCGCACCTCGAGGCGGTCGATCCGGTGGTGCTCGGCAAGGTGCGCGCGACCCAGGTGGCGCGCGACGATCTGGAAAAGCACAATCAGGTGCTGCCGGTGCTGATCCATGGCGACGCGGCCTTTGCCGGCCAGGGTATCGTCTGGGAATGCCTCGGCTTTTCGGGGGTGCGCGGCTACAACACCGGCGGCTGCATCCATTTCATCATCAACAACCAGATCGGCTTCACCACCAGCCCGCAATTCGCGCGCTCCTCGCCCTATCCGTCGGATGTGGCCAAGGGCGTGCAGGCCCCGATCCTGCATGTGAACGGCGACGATCCCGAAGCCGTGACCTTTGCCTGCAAGATCGCGATCGAGTTCCGCCAGCGTTTCGGGCGCGACATCGTGATCGACATGTGGTGCTATCGCCGCTTCGGCCATAATGAGGGCGACGAGCCGAGCTTCACCCAGCCGCTGATGTATGCGCGGATCAAGGACAAGCCCGGCGTCGCCCAGGTCTATGGCGAGCGGCTGCGCGGGGAAGGGGTGATCGACCCGGCCTTTGCCGACCAGACCGCCGCGGCCTTCACCCAGCATCTGGAAGAAGAATTCGAAGCCGCCAAATCCTACCGGCCCAACAAGGCCGACTGGTTTGCCGGCCGCTGGTCCGGCCTGCACGCGCCGGCGGATTCGGAAAGCGCGCGGCGCAACGTGGAAAGCGGGATCGAGCCCAAGCTGTTCGACAGCCTTGGCCGCACGCTGACCACGGTGCCGGAGGATGTGACCATCCACAAGACGCTCGCCCGCATCATCGAGGCGAAGCGCGAGATGTTCCGCACCGGCCAGGGGTTCGACTGGGCGACCGGCGAGGCGCTGGCGTTCGGCAGCCTGGTGACCGAGGGCTATGGCATCCGCCTGTCGGGGCAGGATTCGGGGCGTGGCACGTTCAGCCACCGCCACGCCGTCTGGGTCGACCAGCGCAGCGAGGCCAAATATGTCCCGCTGACGACGCTGCCGCATGGCCGGTTCGAGGTGCTGGATTCGCCGCTCAGCGAATATGGCGTGCTCGGCTTTGAATATGGCTATGCGCTTGCCGACCCGAAGACGCTGGTGATGTGGGAAGCCCAGTTCGGCGATTTCGCCAATGGCGCGCAGATCATGATCGACCAGTTCATTGCCTCGGGCGAGGCCAAGTGGCTGCGCGCCAACGGCCTGGTGATGCTGCTGCCGCACGGTTATGAAGGCCAGGGGCCTGAGCACAGCTCGGCGCGGATCGAGCGCTATCTGCAGCTGTGCGCGCAGGACAATATGCAGGTCGCCAACTGCACGACGCCGGCAAATTATTTCCACATCCTGCGCCGGCAGATGCTGCGGCCGTTCCGCAAGCCGCTGGTCATCTTCACGCCCAAATCGCTGCTGCGCCACAAGATGGCGGTGTCGGCGGCCGAGGATTTCCAGGGTGCCAGCCACTTCATGCGCATCCTGTCGGATCCCAACGCCCCGGCCGATGCCGATGTGCGCCGGCTGGTCTTGTGTTCGGGCAAGGTCGCCTATGACCTGATGGAGGCGCGCGACGCGGCGGGTGACAAGCACACCGCCATCGTCCGCATCGAACAGCTCTATCCGTTCCCGGGCGATCCGCTGACCGTGCGGCTGAAGCGGATGACCGGGCTGGAAGACGTGGTCTGGGCGCAGGAAGAACCGAAGAACAACGGGGCGTGGTTCTTTGTCGAACCGCTGATCGAACAGTGTCTGGCCGATGCCGGGGTGGGGCCTGCCCGCGCCCGCTATGCCGGCCGCGCCGCCGCGGCGTCGCCCGCCACGGGCCTCGCCAAGCGGCACCTGAGCGAACAGGGCGCGCTGATCGCCGATGCTCTCGGCCACAGCGTGCGTGACGAAATCAAGCGCCAGAAAAAGGGCTGATCATGAGCGTTGAAATCAAGGTGCCGACCCTCGGCGAATCGATCACCGAAGCCACGATCGGCGAATGGCTGAAAAAGCCCGGCGAGCCGGTGAAGGCCGATGAGCCGGTGGCCTCGCTTGAAACCGACAAGGTCTCGGTCGAAGTGCCGGCCCCGGCCGATGGCGTGATGGGTGCCCATGCCGCGCAGCCGGGCGACACCGTCGCCGTCGGCGCGGTCATCGGCTATCTGGAAGCCGGTGGCGCGGCTGCGGCCCCTGCCGCTGCGGCCCCTGCTGCCGCCGCTGCGCCGGCCGACGAACCGGCGGGTGACCTGACGCTGTCGCCGTCGGTGCGCCGCCTGGTGCTGGAACATGGGCTGGATCCGACCCAGATCCGCGGCACCGGCAAGGATGGCCGGCTGACCAAGGAAGATGTGCTCGCCGCTGCCGAAGCTGCGAAGACCAAGGCGCCGGTGGCGGCCGCCGCCGCCGCGCCTGTGGCTGCCGCGCCCGCCGCCCCGGCCGGTGCGCGCCGCGAGGAGCGGGTACGGATGAGCCGCCTGCGCCAGACGATCGCGTCGCGCCTCAAGGAAGCCCAGAACACCGCCGCGATGCTGACGACGTTCAACGATGTCGACATGACCGCGGTGATCGAGGCGCGCGCCCGCTACAAGGACCTGTTCGAAAAGAAGCATGGCGTCCGCCTCGGCTTTATGGGCTTTTTCGTGAAGGCGGCGGTGCAGGCGCTGCGCGACGTGCCGGCGGTCAATGCGTCGATCGAGGGCGATGAGATCGTCTACCGCGACTATGTCGATGTGTCGGTCGCCGTGTCCGCGCCCAACGGGCTGGTGGTGCCGGTGATCCGCGACGCGCAGGAAATGTCGGTCGCGACGATCGAAAAGACCATCGGCGATTTCGGCAAGCGCGCCAAGGACGGCACGCTCAAGATCGACGAGATGAAGGGCGGCACCTTCACCATTTCCAATGGCGGCGTGTTCGGCTCGCTGCTGTCGACGCCGATCATCAACCCGCCCCAGTCGGCGGTGCTCGGCCTGCACCGGATCGAGGACCGGCCGGTGGTGCGCGACGGCCAGATCGTCGTGCGGCCGATGATGTATCTGGCGCTCAGCTATGATCACCGGCTGATCGACGGCCGCGAGGCGGTGACCTTCCTCGTCGCGCTCAAGAACGCGATCGAGGATCCGACCCGCCTGCTGATCGACCTTTAAGGAGCCGCATCATGGCTGATTATGATTATGACCTGCTGGTGATCGGCGCGGGGCCGGGCGGCTATGTCGCCGCGATCCGCGCCGCGCAGCTGGGGCTGAAGACCGCCTGTGCCGAAGGCCGCGAGACGCTGGGCGGCACCTGCCTGAATGTCGGCTGCATCCCGTCCAAGGCGC
>DBAW01000202.1:0-156 GCA_002291855.1 Sphingomonas sp. UBA1000 | reverse complement strand
CATCCCGTCCAAGGCGCTGCTCCATGCCTCGGAACTGTTCGAGGAAGCGCATTCGGGCGCGCTCGCCAAATTCGGCGTCAACATTGCCGGGGCGACGCTCGACCTGGGCGCGATGCACGGCGAAAAGGCCAAGGCGGTCAAGGAACTGACCGGCGG
>DBAW01000086.1:12169-15628 GCA_002291855.1 Sphingomonas sp. UBA1000 | reverse complement strand
CGGGCGGCAGGCGTCGCGCGTCCCGCATTGGCGGCCCCGCTTCCGGGCCGCGACAGGGAGGGCGTCGATGGACGCGCATGTCGATCCCGAACGCGCGGCATTCGACGCGTTCAAGGCGCTGCCGCGCGATGTGCCGGTGGCGATGCTCAACCTGCTCCGCTTCCGCGACCGCGCCTTCTATCCCGCCGATCATCCGCGCGGCGACGGCGAGCTCACGGGCACAGAGGCTTACCGTCTTTACGGTGCCGCCAGCGGCCCGGTGTTCCGCGGCGTCGGTGGCACCATCATCTGGTCGGGCCGGCCCGAACTGGTGCTGATCGGCCCGGCGGATGAACGCTGGGATGCCGCCTTCATCGCGCGCTACCCGACGGCGTCGGCGTTTCTCGCCATGGTCACCGACCCCGCCTATCGCCGCGCCGTCGTCCACCGCCAGGCGGCCGTCATGACGTCACGGCTGATCCGCATGGCCATTGACGAAACCGGGCCGACCGACAGCTTCGCCTGACCGCCTGTCGCCGGTAAGGCGCTGTTCACCATCGCTGTCAGCCATTCGGCAACCGCCATGCCGCGACACTCGTTTCGCCGGGGGGCTGCGCGCGAAGGAGGCGTCGATGCGGCCGGATTTGCAAACAGCGGATGCAGCCTCGGCTGGCCGCGCGCCGCGCGGTGCGCCGGCTGCTTTGTTGCTGATGATCGCCGCCCTGTGTCATGGCTGTGCCGCGCCACGGGCTGGACTGGCCGGGCGCGCGGCGGCGGCAGCGCCCGATGCACCGCTGGTCCAGGTGATCGACGATCCGGTGCCGCTCGACTGGCGCGTCGTCATCACTCCTGCCGACCGGTTGCGCCTTGCGCGGATCGAGGCAGCCTGGGCCGATGGGCTGGCCGCCGCCGGGCGCCGCTTTGCGGCCGCCATCCGCGCCGAAGGGGCGCTGCTCGATCCAGCCGCCGCACTTCCCCGTCCCGATCTGCCGCCCGGCCCCTATCGCTGCCGCCTCGTCGCCCTTGCCACCGGCGTGGCCGGCGGTGCGGCCGTGCCGGGCCTTGCCGCTTTCCGGCCATGGGACTGCTATGTCGATACCGAGGGGGAATTGCTCACCCTCGTCAAGCAGACCGGCAGCAGCCGGCCGGCCGGCCGGCTGTGGCCGGACCGGCCGACCCGGCTGGTGTTTCTGGGGGCGGCCGCGCCGCCTGGCCCCGGCGCGATGGCTGCCGCGCGCGCGGCCCCGGCCTATGCGGACAACCCGGCGCGGGATCTTGCCGGGCTGGTCGAGCGCGTCGGCCCGTTTCGCTGGCGGCTGGCGATGCCCTATCCGGTGCCGGGGGTCGCGCTGCATGTCTATGAGCTGATTCCCGTGCCGCCGGCCGGGCCGGCGATGCGGAACTTACAGCCGCATTGACAGGGGCCTTTGGCGGCCGCACTGTATTGTCCTGGCAATACACCAAGGACGCCTAGCCCATGACCGTGATCCGCTTCCCGTCCGCCCTTCGGCCCGTCGCCCTGCTCGCCGCGCTGCTGCCTGTGCTTGCCGCCTGCGGGTCCGGCGCGGATGGCGGCAACGGCACGGCGATCACCGTGTCGGGCGGCGGCGCGCGCGCCGACACCTCGGCCAAGGGCGGGGGCGTCGCCATTGCGGTGCCGGGGTTCAACGCCAAGGTCGATCTGCCCGGACTCAAGGTCAAGGCTGAGGACGTCAATCTGGCCGGGATGAAAGCCTATCCCGGCAGCGAGGTCGAACGGATCGATATCAGCAAGGCCCCCGCCGAATCGGGTGAAAAGCGCGCGGTGTTCGCCTTTGTCGCGCCCGCCGATGCGGCGCGGGTGCGTGGCTGGTTCATCGAACAGGGGCGCGCGGCGGGCTTTGCGCTGACCGGTGAGGCGGCCACGCTTGCCGGCACGGGGCCGGAGGGCGAGCGGGTGGAGATGCGCTTTGCCGATGCCGGGCCGGGGCGCAGCCGGGGCGAAATCAGCTTTGTGAAGCGCTGACCCCCGCCCGCGTCATGATCGCGCCCGCCGCAGCCCGTCGGCGGCGAAGATCGCCAGCCCGGTCCAGATCAGCCCGAAACACAGCATATGGGCCGGGCGCAGCGGCTCCCCGAACACCAGCACCGCCAGCAGGAACTGGATCGTCGGCGCCAGATATTGCAGCAGCCCGAGCGTCGAATAGGGCAGCAGCCGCGCCGCCGCCGCGAACAGCAGCAGCGGGGCCGCCGTCACCAGCCCGCCCAGCGCCAGCAGCACGCTTTCGCCCGCCGCGCGGCCGAATGCGAGGTCGCCGCCAGCATTCAGCACCGCCAGCCAGGCAAAAGCCGCCGGGCACAGGATCAGCGTTTCGATCATCAGCCCTTCGAGCGATTCGACCGGCGCGATCTTGCGCAGCAGCCCGTAGAGCGAAAAGCTGAACGCCAGCGTCAGGCTGATCCACAGCCCGGCCGCGGCGCTGGCGGCAAGGATGGCGACGCCGACCGCCGCCAGCAGCACCGCGATCCCCTGCGCGCGGCCCAGCCTTTCCTTGAGCACCGCCATGCCCAGCACGACATTGACCAGCGGGTTGAGGAAATAGCCAAGGCTGGTTTCAAGCACATGGGCGCGGCTGACCGCCCAGACATAGACCAGCCAGTTGAGCGCGATCAGCGCCGCGCTTGCCAGCAGCACGATCCGCGCGCGCGGATCGGCAAGCGCGGCGCGCAGCTTGGCCGTGCGCCCCAGCAGCAGGATCATCCCGGCGAGCAGCACCACCGACCAGATGATCCGCTGCGCCACGATCTCGCCCGGATCGACGCCGGGAAACAGCTTGAAATAAAGCGGCAGGAACCCCCACCAGAAATAGGCCCCCAGCCCCAGCGCGATGCCGCGCCGGGCCGCCGCACCGCCGCTCAAATCACCCCGCCGCCGAGCATCAGCCGGGCTAGCCCGACCAGAATCACCACCAGATTGAGATTGCGCCCCTCGTTGCGGCTGGACACCGCGCCCAGCGCCAGCCCGAGCACCGCGACCGGCAGGATCATCCAATAGGCCCAGCCGAGAAACGGCACGAAGGCGAAGATCGCGGGCACCAGCGCCAGAAAGCCGATGAACAGGGACAGGATGTTGAGCATGCGCCCGGCCTAGCAGTCCCGCCGGAACGGCGCCAGTTCGCCCATCGCCGCCATGTCCTCGGCCACCGCCGCGCGCTCACGCGCCAGAAAATCTGCAATCGCCGCGCGAAAGCCGCGATCGGGGATGAAATGCGCCGAATAGGTCGGCACCGGCACATAGCCGCGCGCCAGCTTGTGCGCGCCCTGCGCCCCGGCCTCGACCACCGCCAGCCCGCGCGCGATCGCCGCGTCGATCGCCTGATAATAGCACAGCTCGAAATGCAGGAACGGCACCTCCTCGGTCGCGCCCCAATAGCGGCCATAGAGCGTCGTCGTGCCGATCAGGTTGAGCGCGCCGGCAATCGCCCGCCCGCCGCGCAGCGC
>DBAW01000086.1:8863-11782 GCA_002291855.1 Sphingomonas sp. UBA1000 | reverse complement strand
CCGCGTCAGATAGGGCCGGCCCCATTTGCGCGCGCCGGTATCCTGATAAAATGCCCAGAAATCGTCCCACACCGCCTCGGTCAGGTCGGTGCCGGTCAGGTGGCGGATCTCCAGCCCGGCGACCGCTGCCGCCCGTTCCTTGCGGATCGCCTTGCGCTTGCGCGCCGCGAGCGCCGACAGAAAATCCTCGAACCCGGCATAGCCCTGATTCTGCCAGTGAAACTGGCTGTCGGCGCGGATCAGCCAGCCCGCCGCCTCGAACAGCGGCAGCTGTGCGGGCGTAACGAAGCTGGCATGGGCGGAGGACAGGCCGTTCTGCACGGTCACCGCCTCGATCGCGGCGATCAGATCGCCGGCCACACCGGGGTCGCGCAGCAACAGCCGCGGGCCGGGGACCGGCGAAAACGGGCTGGCGATCTGTAGTTTGGGATAATAGCGGCCGCCGGCGCGGTGATAGGCATCGGCCCAGCCATGGTCGAACACATATTCGCCCTGGCTGTGGCTTTTGAGATAAGCGGGCGCGGCCCCGGCCAGCTGCCCGTCCGGCCCGTCGATCAGGATCGGCACCGGCTGCCAGCCGGCGCGCGCGGTCGCGCTGCCCGATTCCTCGAGGATCGACAGGAAATCATGGCTGACGAACGGATTGTCCGGCCCGGCACAGGCGTCCCACTGCCGGGGATCGATGGCGGCGACGCCATCTTCGATCCGCGCCGTGCGATCCGTCATGACAGGCAGGGCTTGGGCATGCGGTCTCCCTTACAGGGGAGACCCAAAGACCGGAAGCCCTGCGGGCGACGATCCGCCGCCCGCCCGGCATCAGCGCCGCGACAGCGCGTCCTCGATGCTCACGCCCATCAGCACGAGCATGAACAGACCGGCAATGCCGGCGGCGATCAGGGGAAACTGGCTGGCGATCAAATGGGTCATCACGGGCCTCCTTGGCGGATGGCCCCGATGATGAAGCGCCCGGCGCTGCGCGCATTGACGATGGTCAAATAGCGCTATTCGGCCGCCTTGCCGCTGCCCGACCCGGCGGCAAAGGCAGGCGCCGCGCCCGTGCGCACCGCCATCAGCCCGGCCAGCCGCGCGCGGAAGGCACGCAGCTCGGCCCCGGCCAGCAAGGCGGTGCTGGTAAAGCTGACCTTGCGCGGATCGATTGCCTGCCCCTGGCGATAGACTTCGAAATGCAGGTGCGGGCCGGTCGACAGGCCGGTCGAGCCGACATAGCCGATCACCTGCCCGCGCCGCACCGTCTGGCCGGGGCGCACGGCGATGCGGCTCAAATGCGAATAGCCGCTGCCCAGCCCGGCATCATGGTTCAGCCGGACATGATTGCCATGCCCGCCCGACCGCCCGGCAAAGGCGACGCGGCCATCGGTGACCGCATAGACGGGCGCACCGTGCGGCGCGCCGAAATCGATGCCGCGATGGAAACGGTTATAGCCGAGCAGCGGGTGCAGCCGCATCCCGAAGCCCGAGGTCTGCCGCCCGCTGACCGGCCGGGCGAGCGCGCCGCGTCGTTCGCCGACGCCCGACGCCTCGAACCACTGGTCGCGGCCATCGACCGTCCATTTGAGCAATTGCACCCGCCGCCGCCCCTGCGACAGCCCGGCATAGAGCAGCTCGCCCAGCTCGACCTCGCCCGTCGCGGCGCGTTGCTGGGCGATGATCAGGTCGAACCGCGCCTCGCTGCCGATCTCGCTGACCGACATTTTGGTCGCGACCGCGCGCAGATAGGATTCGACCGCACGGGCCGGTGCGCCCGCCGCGCGCGCGGCGCGATAAAGGCTGGAACCGACCACGCCCTGAATGCGCAGCGGCGTGCGGTCGACCGCGATCGGCACGCGCGTGAGCGTCAGCCCGGCATCGCCGCGCGCCACTTCCAGCCGCAGGTCGAACCGGGCGCGAAACGCCAGCGCGTCGAGCGGCCGCGCCACCCTTTTGTCGGGCCGCCGCCCCAGCCGGATGTCGATCCGCGTGCCCGGGCGGATGTCGCCCGCCGGCACCGCGCCGCCGACCAGCCGGGTGACGGTCGCCAGATCCTCGCGGCCCACCCCGGCGCGTTCGAGCGCGCGGCGAAAGCCGTCGCCCGCGCCGACCGTCGCCGTCAGTTCGATCACCGGCCGTTCGGGCGTCTCCGCCAGCGGGCGGACCAGATCGGTCGCCGCCATCCGGCTGCCGCTGTCAGCACCCCAGGCAAGCGGCGCGATGGCCTGGGCGCGTGCCGCCGCCAGGCTCGCCGCGTCGGGAAGTGCCGGCACCGGGCCGGGCAGCGGCCTCAGCCCGCCGGGCGACAACAGCCAGGCCGCGCCCAGCAGCGCACCGAGCGTCGCCAGCCCGCGCCACCATTCGGCCGAGCCGATGCGTGCGCCGAGATCGGGGGCGAGATCGAGATCGGCGAACCGCCCGCCAAAGCGGTCGAACGCGCCCGGTGCGCGCGTGGCGGCAAACGGACCGGCGGAGAATGGAGCGGCGGTGAACGGGCCGGTGTTGCGCCGGGGGCCGGTGCCATGGGCGGTGCCGGCAGGCGCGGACGGGCAGCCAAGGCCGGGGGCGTCGAGCGCGAGTGCCGCCGTGCCGCCGGCCGGTCCCGCAAACTGGTCGCCGCGCTGATACAAATCCACGCCCCCAACGCGCCGCGGCATCGCGCCGGCGGCATCGCTTACTTCCCTGTGAAAGCGGGGGGTTAATGTCAAACTAACGCGCGGCTCCGCAGCCCGCACAAGCGGCGAGCCGCCCGCCCGGGGCGGCGGACGGTGGCGCGGAAGCGGGGGGCGGCCCATTGCCTTTGCCCGCCAAAGCCCCGATCTTCCGCGCCATGAGCCGTTTCGCGTCCTCGCCCGTGGCGGCCGTTCTCGGGCCGACCAACACTGGCAAGACGCATCTCGCGGTCGAACGCATGTGCGCGCATTCCAGCGG
>DBAW01000086.1:0-8446 GCA_002291855.1 Sphingomonas sp. UBA1000 | reverse complement strand
GTGGCGATCAAGGGGCCGGACCAGGTCGCGCTGATCACCGGGGAGGAACGCATCGTGCCGCCGAGCGCGCGCTGGTTCCTGTGCACCGCCGAATCCATGCCGCTCGACCGCGATCTCGCCTTTGTCGCGCTCGACGAGGCGCAGCTGGGCGCGGACCCCGAACGCGGCCATGTGTTCACCGACCGGCTGCTGCGTGCCCGCGGGCGCGAGGAAACGCTGATCCTCGGGTCGGAGGCGCTGCGGCCGATGATCCGCGCGCTGCTGCCCGATGCCGAGATTGTCGGCCGGCCGCGTTTTTCGACGCTCAGCTATGCCGGCGCGAAAAAGCTCACCCGTCTGCCGCGCCGCTCCGCCATCGTCGCCTTTTCGGCCGAGGAGGTCTATGCGGTCGCCGAGACGATCCGTCGGCTGCGCGGGGGCGCGGCGGTGGTGATGGGCGCGCTCAGCCCGCGCACCCGCAACGCCCAGGTGGCGATGTTCCAGGCCGGCGAGGTCGATTATCTGGTCGCAACCGACGCCATCGGCATGGGGCTGAACATGGATGTCGCCCATGTCGCCTTCGCCTCGCTGCGCAAATATGACGGGCGGCGCGCGCGGCGGCTGACCATCGCCGAAATGGCGCAGATTGCCGGCCGCGCCGGCCGCCACCAGCGCGACGGCACGTTCGGCACATTGGGCGCGGAAGACGGCGCGGGCGCGTTTGCGCCCGAAGAGATCGAGGCGATCGAAGCGCATGTGTTTCCCCCGCTCGACAGCCTGTATTGGCGCGACGGCGCGCCCGATCTGTCGAGCCTCGATGCGCTGCTCGCGGCACTCGAGGCGCGGCCGGCCGCGCCACAGCTGCGCGCCGCGCCCGAGGCGGTCGATCTGGCGGTGCTCCGGCGGCTGGCGGGCGAGGACTGGGTGCGTGCGCGGGTGCGCGCGCCGGCAATGGTGCGGCGGCTATGGGCGGCGTGCGGGCTGCCCGATTTCCGCAAGACCGGGGCCGAGCATCATGCCCGCTTTGTCGGCCGCATCTTCGCGCATCTGAGCGAGGGGCATGTGCCGCACCAGTGGTTTGCCGACGAGATCGCGCGGCTCGACCGGGTGGCCGGCGATGTCGATACGCTCGCCGACCGGATCGCCGCGATCCGCAGCTGGGCCTATATCGCCCACCGGCCCGACTGGCTGGCCGATCCGCAGCATTGGGCCGAACGCACCCGGGCAATCGAGGAGCGGTTGTCCGACGCGCTTCACGCCGCGCTCACCCAGCGTTTTGTCGACCGGCGGACGAGCGTGCTGCTGCGCGAAATCGGCGCGGGGCTGGCCGAGCTGCCGGTCGTCATCGATGCGCAGGGCGAGGTGCGGGTGGATGACGAGCCGATTGGCCGGCTCGACGGCTTCACCTTCACCCCGCTGCCGGGCGCGCGCCATGCCGATGCCCGCCGGCTGATCGCCGCCGCCGACCGCCGGCTGGCCGGCGAACGCGCCCGTCGCGCCCGTGCGCTCGCCGACAGCCCCGATCAGGATTTCTCGCTGGCCGCCGATGCCGGGGCGGCCCCGGCGCTTGCCTGGCAGGGGCTGCCGGTCGCCACGCTGGCGGCGACGCGCGACCTGTTGCGGCCAAGGCTGGTGCTCGAGCGTGCGGCCGCGGCGCTCGATCCGGCCAGCCGCGCGCTGATCCTCGCCCGGCTCGACCGCTGGTTGCACGGCCAGACCGCGCGGCATCTGGGGCCGCTGCGCCGGATCGCGGCCGGCGCGGCCGATCTGGCGACGCCGTCCGCGCTGCGTGCGCTGCTTGCCCCGCTCGCCGAGGCGGGCGGGGTTTGCGACCGCGCGCCGCTCGATCCGGTGATCGCCGCGCTCGACCGGGGCGCGCGGGCGCGGCTGCGCGCCGCCGGCATCACCATCGGCGCGCTCGACCTGTTCGTCGCCCCTTTGCTCAAGCCCGAGGCGGCGCGCTGGCGTGCCGCGCTGCTCGCGGTCAGGCAGCAGGCCCCGATGCCTGCGCTTGCCCCGCCGGGCGCGGTCGTGGTGCCCCTGTCCGGGGCTGCGCCGCCGCCGGGCTTTCGCGCGCTCGGGCCGCAGGCGCTGCGCGTCGACATGGCCGAACGCATCGCCCGGCAGGTTCATGATTCGCGCCGGCCGGGCACGCCGGTCATCCCCGATCCGGCGCTCAGCGTGTCACTCGGCCTCGCCCCGGCGGCCTTTGCCCGGCTGATGACCTTGCTCGGCTTTCGCCCGGTCGCAACTGCACCGGCCGGGGCGGTGGATGGCGAGGGGCAGCCCCCCGCCTGGCGCTGGCAGGGGCGTCGGCGGCGACCGACCGGCGGCGCGGCGCGCCCCGACAGTCCGTTTGCCGCGCTGGCCGGGCTGCTGCCATGACGTCACCGGGTGCGGACTCGCTCCGGCTCGACAAATATCTGTGGTATGTGCGGCTGACCAAGACGCGCGCCGCCGCCCAGTCGCTGTGCGCCGAGGGGCGGATGCGGCTCGGCGGCCGGATCGTCGACCGGGCGCATCAGGCGGTGCGCATCGGCGATGTGCTCACCTTTGCGCTTCACGGCCGGGTGCGCGTGATCCGGGTCGAGGCGCTGCCGGCACGGCGCGGACCGGCGGCGGAGGCCGCGCTCTGCTATGCCGAGATCGGCGATGCGGTTGACGGACGCGAGCGGGCGACATAGCGCAGGGAGCCGAATCCGCATCAGGGGAGCTCTATGACCTACGTCGTCACCGACGCCTGCATTCGCTGCAAATATATGGACTGCGTCGAGGTCTGCCCGGTCGATTGTTTCTACGAAGGCGAGAACATGCTGGTGATCAATCCCAGCGAGTGCATCGACTGCGGCGTGTGCGAACCCGAATGCCCGGCCGAGGCGATTCTGCCCGACACCGAAAACGGCCTTGAGAAATGGCTGGAGCTGAACGCCACCTTCTCCGCCCAGTGGCCGAACGTGACCCGCAATCGCGGCGCGCCCGACGATGCCGACGACTTCAAGGGCGTCGACGGCAAGTTCGAGAAGTATTTCTCGCCGGAGCCTGGCCAGGGCGACTGACCGGCCGGACCGGAGCGCGCGGCGATCCCTGCCGGTCGCCGCCATTTCCGATCCTGATCGGCTTGACCCCGGTGTCCGTGCGACGGGCTGGCAATTTTATTGCGAATCTGTTAAGCGGGAACCGCCGGCGGCAAGCCGGAGTCATTTTTCCGTGCGCTGCTCCCGGCGCACTGCGGAAAGGGCCCTATCTCTCCGAACGTTCGTGCTGCTCCGGTTCCCCACGCCCGAGACCTGAGTTCGGGCGCTTTCCCGGCCAGTCGCGCGGACCCGATTGATGACAGAAAGGTATAGCATGGCTGCCAAGGCGCTCAGCTTCGATGTTGGCGATTATGTTGTGTATCCCAAGCATGGCGTCGGTCGGGTGATCGAACTTCAGCGGCAGGAAATCGCGGGGGCGAGCCTCGAGCTGTACGTGCTGCGCTTCGAAAAGGAGCGGATGACCCTGCGCGTGCCGACCAACAAGGCCGAGAGCGTGGGCATGCGCAAGCTGTCGTCGGACAAGACGCTGCGCGAGGCGCTCGATACGCTCAAGGGCAAGCCCAAGGTCAAGCGCACTATGTGGTCGCGCCGCGCCCAGGAATATGAAGCCAAGATCAACTCGGGCGATCTGGTGTCGATCGCCGAGGTGGTGCGCGACCTGTTCCGCGCCGACGACCAGCCCGAGCAGAGCTATTCGGAGCGCCAGATTTTCGAAGCCGCGGCCAGCCGCCTCGCCCGCGAACTCGCGGCGATGGAGCAGACCGACGAGCCGAGCGCGATGAAGAAGCTGCTCGATATCCTGAACAAGGCGGCGGCGATCTACAACAAGGCCAAGGACAGCGCCGGCGAATAAGCGCCCGTCCGGCCATGCGGCCCCCGGGCGCGTGATCGGGGAAGGGTGCCGGCCATGGACCACAAGGTCCGTTTTGGTTCGCATGCAAGGGGCGGTCCTCCGGAGCGGAGGGCCGCCCTTTCCATGTCCGCACCCGTGGTCATCTGGTCATCTGGCCATCGCCGGGTGCGCCTATCGCGCCGCCGCGGCTGCGGCTATGCCGGCCGGCGGGGAAACGGCGCGGGAGACGCGGATGCCGGGCGGAGGTCAGCGGAACATGCGCCGTCGGATTATGGGCCGAATCACAGAATGGCCAACATTCGTGCGCGCGACGATGACGGCTGCTGCGCTCTGTTTGGGCGCCGGTCCCGGCAGTGCCGCCGAGCGCGGCTACAGCATCACCAGTTTCGACCGCATCCGCGTCGAAGGCCCGTTCTCCGTCACGCTGGCAACCGGCCGGCCGGTCTCGGCGCGGGCGACCGGCAGCCCGCAGGCGCTCGACCGGGTGCAATTGCGCGTCGAGGGGCGCACCCTGCTGGTTCGCGCCGGCCCGTCCTGGGGCGGGGCGGACGGCGATAAGGGGCCGATTGCGCTCACCCTGACCACGCCCGAACTCGGCACCGCGATCCTGCTCGGCAGCGGCAGGCTGGCGATCGACCGGATGCGCGGCGCGCGGCTGGTGCTGACCGTCGAAGGCAGTGGCGGGCTGAGCGTCGGCCAGCTGGAGACCGACTCGCTCGTCATCGGCATTTCCGGGTCCGGCCGGATCGAGGCCGCCGGGCGCGCGCGCACGGCCAATGTGCTGGCGCGCGGTGCCGCCGATGTCCGCGCGGCCGGGGTGCAGGTCGCCGATCTTATTATCACCAGCCAGAGCGCCGGGGCGGTCGCGCTGTCCGCCACGCGCAGCGCGCGGGTGACGGCATCGGGGCTGGGGCCGGTCGACATCACCGGCAGCGCCGCCTGCACGGTCGATCAGACCGGCGCGGGGCCGGTGCGCTGCGGATCAGATTAGCGCCAGTTCGGCAAGGTCACGCAGCAAGGCTTCGGGCAGCGCGGTATCTGCCTCCACGCCCGCAAAATCTTCCGGGGCGTCGGCGGCGGCCAGATAGCGCCAGCCCTGATGCGCGCGGCGCGGCTGGGCGCGCACCGGCACGACGCGCGGATCGAGCCGGATCGCGCAGCGCCCGGCATCGTCGCCAAAGCCGATGATCGTCTGGCGCGCGACCAGCCGGTGCTTGATGATCCAGTAGATCGATCCGCCGATCAGTTCGGCATGGCGGGTCGGGCGGTTGCGGGTGGTGACGAACACCTCGCCGCCCATCGTCCGCGCCGCCATCGCCGCGCACAATGCGTCGAGCGAGGGTGCGCCGACCGCGACCTTGGTCAGATGCAGCATGGTCAGCCCGCCAGCCCCGCCGCCGTCGCCAGCCCGAGAAAGGCGAAAAAGCCCATCGAATCGGTCAGCATGGTCACGAACACCGACGAGGCGACCGCCGGATCCTGGTTCAGCCGGTCGAGCGTCAGCGGCACCAGCACCCCGGCCATGCCGGCGACGATGATGTTGGTCAGCATCGCCGCCGCGATCACCAGCCCCAGCTGCGGATTGCCGAACACCAGCGACACGCCCAGCCCGATCACCGCCGCCACCGTGCCGCCATTGAGCACCGCGACGCGGATTTCGCGCGCGATCGAGCGCCAGGTGTTGGACCGGGTAAGCTGGTTGGTCGCCAGCGCGCGCACGGTGACGGCCATGGTCTGGGTGCCGGCATTGCCGCCCACGCCCGCGACGATGGGCATCAGCGTGGCAAGCGCCACCATCCGCTCGATCGTGCCTTCGAACAGGCTGATGACGGTCGAGGCGAGCAGCGCGGTCGCGAGGTTCGCGATCAGCCAGCGCACGCGGCTCTTATAGCTTTCGACCACCGGCTCGTTGATGTCGCCCTCGCCCGCGCCGGACAGTTTCAGAATGTCCTCGCCGGCTTCCTGCTGGATGATGTGGACGATGTCGTCGACGGTGATCATCCCCACCAGCCGCCCCGCGCCATCGACCACCGCGGCGGAGATCAGCGCATATTTCTGAAAGCGCAGCGCCACTTCCTCCTGGTCCATGTCGACGGCGATCAGCGTCTGTTCGCGCTTCATGACGTCACTGATCGCCACGTTGCGCGGGGTGCGCAGGATCCAGCTGAGCTGGCAGGTGCCCGCCGGCCGGTGCGCCGGATCGACGACGAAGATTTCCCAGAAATCGGTCGTCAGATCCTCATTGCCGCGCAGATAGTCGATCACGTCGCCGACCGACCAGTGTTCGGGCACGGCGATCAGGTCGCGCTGCATCAGCCGCCCGGCCGATTCCTCGGGGTAGGACAGCGCCTCCTCGATTGCCGCGCGGTCGTCCGGCTCCATCGCGCGCAGCACCTCGCGCTGGTCGTCCGGTTCCATGTCCTCGATGATCGCGACCGCGTCGTCGGTATCGAGTTCCGACGCGATGTCGGCGACCTGCGCCGGCTCAAGCGCGTCGATCAGCTCTTCGCGGACATAGTCGTTCATTTCCGCGAACACGTCGCCGTCGAGCAGATCGGTGACGGCGGCGGCGAGCGACGGCCGCCATTCGGCGGGGGCCAGCTCGAACAGATCGGCAATGTCGGCGGGGTGCAGCGGCTGGACGAGCGCGCGCGCGCCATCGGCATCGCCCGCCTCGACCCGGTCGATCACCGACCGAACGAATTCGGGCTTCAGCCGGTCATCGGCGTCGAGCTGGCCGGTCGCATCGATGCTGCCGAGTTCGGTCTCGTTCATCGCCGGCCCCTCCGATTGCGTGATGGCGCACGGGGCTTAAGGCGCGGTGCGGCGAAAAGGCAAGCTTTCCAGCCCGGCCTTCGCCCGATATGGGCGGGGTCTGCCAATCTGGAGGAGTTACCATGGCCGGAGACACGCTCACCTTCACTCTCGACACGGGTGGCGACACCGGCGGCGATGTCGTCATCCGGCTGCGCCCCGACCTTGCGCCCGGCCATGTCGCGCGCATCACCGAGCTGGCGCAGGAAGGTTTCTATGACGGCGTGGTGTTCCACCGCGTCATTCCGGGCTTCATGGCCCAGGGCGGCGACCCGAGCGGCACCGGCATGGGCGGCTCCGACAAGCCGAACCTGAAGGCCGAGTTCAACGACGAACCGCATGTGCGCGGCGTCTGCTCGATGGCGCGCACCAACGATCCGCACAGCGCCAACAGCCAGTTCTTCATCTGCTTCGACGATGCGACCTTCCTCGACCGGCAATATACGGTCTGGGGCCAGGTGATCGAAGGCATGGAATATGTCGACGCGCTGCCCAAGGGCGAGCCGCCGCGCCAGCCGGGCAAGATCGTGAAGGCGGTCATTTCCTGATCGCCACCCGGACCCCAATGGCCGGGATCGGAGGGGCGCGCCTGCGCCTCTCCCCCTTTGCCGCCGCATGCGCTAAGGGGCGGGGCATGGCTTCCATATTTCTCGTCATGATCGGCGGTGCGCTGGGCGCAGCCGCCCGCTTCCAGCTGGGCGGCTGGGCGGCGCGCGCGTTCGGGCCGGGCCTTCCCTGGGGCACGCTCATCGTCAATGTCCTCGGCGCGCTCGCCATGGGTCTGGTCGCGGCGCTCGCCGCGCGCGGGCTGAACCAGGGCGGGCTGGGCGAAGGCTGGCGGCTGTTCCTCGGCGTCGGGCTGCTTGGCGGCTTCACCACCTTTTCGGCGTTCAGCCTTGAAACGGTTACGCTGATCGAACGCGGCGCGCTCGGCTGGGCCGTCGCCTATGTGCTCGCCTCGGTGCTCGGCGCGCTGGCGGCGCTGTGGATCGGCCTCCGGCTTGGTCAGGGGGCGGCATGACCGGCGAGGTCAGAAGCTTCACCGTCGGGCCGGATGACGACGGCATCCGCCTTGACCGCTGGTTCAAGCGCCATCTGCCCGATGTCAGCTTTGCACAGGTGTCGCGCTGGGCGCGCACCGGCCAGCTGCGCGTCGACGGCAAGCGCGCGACGCCGGGCGACCGCATCGAACAGGGGCAGGCGATCCGCGTGCCCCCGGCCGAGCCGCCCCAGCCCGAAAAGCTGCGCCCGAAGCGCGTCCGCCCGCCGCTCAGCGACGATCAGATCGCCTTTGCCCGCGAGCTGGTGATCCACAAGGACGCGCAGGCCATCGTCATCGCCAAGCCGCCGGGCCTTGCCACCCAGGGCGGCACCAAGACGCATGAGCATGTCGACGGGCTGCTCGACGCGCTGCAATATGAGGCGGAGGGGCGGCCCAAGCTCGTCCACCGGCTCGACAAGGACACATCGGGCGCGCTGCTGATCGCCCGCACCGCGCGCTCGGCCGGCTGGTTCGCCAAAAGCTTTTCCAGCCGCACCGCGCGCAAGGTCTATTGGGCGATCATCGCCGGGGTGCCGTCGATCGACGATGGCATGATCGAGCTGCCGATCGCCAAGCAGCCCGGCACCGGCGGCGAGAAGATGCATGTCGATGACAAGGAAGGCAGCCCGGCGCGCACCCGTTACCGGGTGATCGACCGGGCGGGCAACCGCGCCGCCTGGGTCGAGCTGCAACCCTATACCGGCCGCACCCATCAGCTGCGCG
>DBAW01000262.1:14484-32640 GCA_002291855.1 Sphingomonas sp. UBA1000 | reverse complement strand
GCGATCCTGCGCGCCTTCACCGTCGACTTCATCCTGCCGGCCAAGCTGCTGGGCGTGGTCGCGATGTTCGGCTCGATCATCCTGCTGTTCTTCCTGACGCTCATCGACCGCTCGCCCGTGCGTTCGACCAGCTACCGGCCGCTCTACAAGCCCTTCTTCTGGGTGCTGGTGGTCGACATTCTGGTGCTCGGCTATTGCGGCGGCGCGCCGGCGGAAGAGCCGTATGTGATCATCTCGCAGATCGCGTCGATGTATTACTTCGCGCATTTCCTGATCATCCTGCCGATCGTCTCGGCGATCGAGCGGCCGCTGCCGCTGCCCAACTCGATCACCGAAGCGGTGCTCAAGGGCAAGGGACAGGAATCGGCCCCGCTTGGCGCGGGCGGCACCTTCGGCGCGCCGCAGCCGGCCGAGTAAGGAAGACAAAAATGGCTCGTTTGATCGCATTTCTGGTCGGACTCGGCTTCTGCCTGGTCCTGCTCGTGTCCGTCATCACGGGTGCCGTCAGCTTCGCGCGCGACGGCAAGCCCGTGACGGCTGAAAAGCTGTTCCACAAGCATCCGCGCAGCGCCGGCCTGTCGAGCGACGGCCCGATGGGCAAGTTCGACCGCGCCCAACTCCAGCGCGGCTTCCAGGTCTATAAGGAAGTCTGCTCGGGCTGCCACTCGCTGAAATATGTGTCGTTCCGCAATCTTGCGGACCTCGGCTATTCCGAAGCCGAGGTGAAGGCGATTGCCGAACAATGGGCGGTGCAGTCCCCGTCGGTGAACCCGGAAACCGGCGAACCGGCGACGCGCAAGAATCTGGCGTCCGACCGTTTCCCGACCCCGTATCCCAACGAGGTCGCGGCGCGGGCGGCGAACAACAATGCGCTGCCGCCCGATCTGTCGCTGATGGCCAAGGCCCGTCACGACGGCGGCAACTATATCTACTCGCTGCTGACCGGCTATCAGGACCAGCCCGCCGAGCTTCTGAAGAAGTTCCCGGACGTGAAGACGCCTGACGGGCTGTATTACAACCCCTATTTCGCCAACCTCAACATCGCCATGCCGCCGCCGATCGCCAGCGACGATCAGGTCACCTATGCCGATGGCACCAAGGCGACGGTCGACCAGATGGCGAAGGACGTGTCGGCGTTCCTCACCTGGACGGCCGAGCCGAAGCTGGAAAACAGGCATTCGACCGGTCTGGCGGTGATGATCTTCCTGCTCGTGTTCACCGTGCTCGCTTACATGTCGTACCAGAATATCTGGGCGGACAAGAAGGGTGCTGCGGTCGCCGGCTGATCGGCTGATCACGACCGAACCGAACGGGGCGGCGGACCTTTCCGGGTTCGCCGCCCTTTTCGTATGCGCTTCGGCCCGGGCGCGGGGTGGCGGGCCTTTCGGATACGGCCGGAACAAACGCCGTTTAAGCGGCGCTAACGACTTTTTGGCTAGGGTCCGCCGCGTGGGTGGACTTGGTGCGAGATTCGCGGCGGCGTGTGGCTGGCTGGCGCTGGTGCTGGCTTGCCTCGCCGTGCCCGCGGGGCCGGCGGCGGCCGTGCCCGCCAATGCGCCGCCCCCGCGCACCGGGCCGGTGACGCTGATCGAGACCTGCCGCCTGCTTGCCCCCGCTGGGCTGGATATCGCCCAGATGCTGCCTCTGCTCGGCCGCTGCGATCAGCCTGCGCCGCAATCTGCGGTCGGGACGACATGGGTCGCGTATCGCGTTCCGCTCAGTCAATCCGCGCGCTATCCGCGCAGCTGGCGACTGATGATCGACAATCATCGCAGCCGGTCGGTCGATGCGTGGCTGTTCGGCGAAAATGGCGGGCACGTTCATGTCCATTATGATCCGGCGGACCCCGACCGGGCCTGGGGAACCGCCGGCTATATGTCGCTGCCCGCGCTGCTCGACGCCCGTGCCACGCGCGTGGTCGTCCGGCTCGAGGCGGCGGTCGGCACCACCTATGTCCGCTCCCCCTGGCTGATGTCGGCGCTTGAGTTTTCGAGCTATGATCGCAACCGGGCGCTGATCTTCGGGGCGGGCGTGGGCATGTTGCTGCTCACCATCCTGTTCCATTCGTCGCTGTTTTTCGCGATCCGGCGGCGGTTCCAGCTGATCTACTGCGCCCATGTCGGGCTGATGCTCGGCTATGCGATCTGCTATTCCGGGCTGGTGCGGGTGATCGCGCCGTGGCTCGATGCCGGCACGATCTCCCGGATCCTCGGCTTCACCATGGCGATGGCGGCAGGGACCGGCATCAGCTTCGTCGTCACCTACATCGAACGCGTGGCGCTGCCGGGCTGGCAGCGGCGCTGGGCGTTCCTGGCGGCGCTGGGATCGGCGGTGACCGCCCTGCTCTATGCGCTGGCACCCGATGACGAGGTTGCCGGAGCGGCCATGCTCGCCAATCTGGCGGCGTCTAACACGCTGGTTGCGACGGCGGTGCTGGTTCTGACCGGCTGCATCCGGCGTTATCCGTCCGCGCTCACGCTGCTTGCCGGCTGGACGCTGCCGCTGATCGTGTCGTTCCTCTATCCGCTGCGCAGCATGGGCATCATCCAGCCCGATCAGCTGCCCGATGCGCTGCTGCTGGCGGTGATGACGCTTGAATGCCTGATCCTGTCGCTGCCGGTCGCGGGCCGCATCCGCCAGTTGCGGCTGGAGAATGAGCGCGCGCTGGAGCGGCATCAGGCGCTGGAGCAGCAGGCGCAGACCGACATGCTCACCGGCCTTGCCAACCGGCGCGGTTTTCGCGAGGCGCTCGACCGCGCGGCGCTCGGCCTGGCCCCGGAGTCGCTGCTCGGGCTGCTCGCCATCGACATCGATCATTTCAAGCGCGTCAACGACCGTTACGGCCATGGCACGGGCGACCAGATCCTCCAGCATGTCGCCGATCATGTTGCCCGCGTTTCGGGGGCCGGGGCGATCGTCGCGCGCTATGGCGGCGAGGAGTTTCTGGTCGCGCTTACCGGCCATGATCTCGCCCGCGCCGCGACGCTCGCCGAACGCATCCGCGCGTCGGTGGTGTCGAGCTTCGACCCCGAATCGCTGCTGCCGAGCGTGACGATCAGCATCGGCGTTGCCGCCGGCTCGCTCTCCAGCCTCGACATGCTGGTGCTGGAGGCTGACCGCGCCCTCTACCGCGCCAAGGATGAGGGGCGGAACCGCGTCGCGCTCGCACGGCCGGAGGACCGGCCAGGGCGCCAGCGCGCGGCAGCATAATCGCATCAAACCAACGACTTGTGACGGCAAGTTGAGAGGCTTGCTTGCGCGTGTCACCAAATCGTCATATATCCTCATGATGCGAACTGCCCCGCACCTTGTCGAAGCGCGCCCGCCCGGTTGGGCGATGCTGGCACGCGAACTGCGGACGGTGGTCAATCCCCGCCGCCTGGCATCGCCGGCCATGCCGCCGTCCCGGCAGGTCGGGCGCGGCCGGCCTGTGCTGGTGATTCCGGGCTTTCTGGCTTCCGATGGCTCCACACGGCCTTTGCGTCTTGGTCTCGCCGCCGCCGGGTTTCGCGCCCATGGTTGGGGGCGGGGGCGCAATCTTGGGCTGCGCGACGATGTGATGGCGGCAATCGACGCGCGCATCGCCCAGATCGGGCGCGGCGAGCCGGTGGCGCTGGTCGGCTGGAGCCTTGGCGGGCTGATTGCGCGCGAATATGCGAAGCACGCACCTGCTGCCGTGGCGCGGGTGGTGACGCTGGGCAGCCCGATCTGCGGCGATCCGCGCCGCAACAACAATGTCTGGCGCGTCTATGAATGGGTGGCCGGCCATCCGGTCGATGCGCCGCCGCTCGCCTGCACGCTCGAGGAAAAGCCGCCGGTCGAAACCGTGGCGATCTGGTCGCGGCAGGACGGCATCGTCGCCGGCCATGCCGCGCGCGGCGCGTCCGACCGGGCGGTTGAGATTGGCTGCGGCCATATCGAAATGGTGTTCGCGCCCGAGGCAATCCGCGCGGTGATCGACGCGCTGGCCTGAACGCGAAAGGCGAATGGCAGGCGCGCGCGCGGCCGACCGCTTAGAGCATTTTCGAGCCGGGTTGAATCACCCGGCGACTCGGAAAATGCGGTAAATCAAAGGGCTAGAGCGGCCGATCCGATGCAATCGGATCGGAAACCGCTCTAACCGGTGAACGGCGCGAAGCGTGCCGCCACGTCGCGCGGAACGCGGATGGCGCGGCCGGTGGCCCGGTCGATGATCGCCCAGACCGTCCGGGCCCGGGCCTTGACCTGACCGTCAGCGCCGAAAAACTCGACAAACCGGTCGAACTTCGCCCCGCGCGGCGCATCACCGACCCAGGTTTCGGCGCGCACGCGCAAGCCCTGCGCCACCTCATCGGCGGTCATATTGCCAAGATAATCAATCTCATGCCGCAGCACGACCCAGATATAGGCATCGACATGGGCGGGATCGGCCGCCGCCTGCCAATGGGTGGTGGCGACATGCTGGAGCCAGCGCACCCAGACGGCATTGTTCACATGCCCCAGCTCGTCGATATCGGCCGGCTGGGGCGTGATTTCGCAAGTGAAGCGCATGGCCGCGCGCCTCAGCCCCGGTCCAGCCCGAGCTGCCACAGGATGAAGGCGAACTCCTCCGCCGTCTCCCTCAGGCTTTCGAACCGGCCCGATTTGCCGCCATGGCCCGCGCCCATATTCGTCTTCAAAAGCAGGATGTTATCGTCGGTCTTGGTCGCGCGCAGCCGGGCCGCCCATTTGGCCGGTTCCCAATAGGTGACGCGCGGATCGTTGAGCCCGGCGGTGATCAGCAGCGGCGGATAGGCGCGCGGTGCGACATTGTCATAGGGGCTGTAGCTGCGGATCAGGTGGAACGCCGCCTCGTCCTCGATCGGATTGCCCCATTCCGGCCATTCACCGGGGGTCAGCGGCAGATCGGGATCGAGCATCGTGTTGAGCACATCGACGAACGGCACATGCGCGGCCACCGCGCCCCATAGCTCGGGGGCCTGATTCATGACCGCGCCCATCAGCTCGCCGCCCGCCGATCCGCCGGCGATGGCGATGCGCCCCGGCCGCGTCCAGCCGGCCTCTGCAAGGCCCTTGGCGACATCGACGAAGTCGTTGAACGTATTCGTCCTTTTCGTGAGTTTGCCGTCTAGATACCATTGCTGGCCAAGGTCGTCGCCGCCCCGGATATGGGCGATGGCAAAGGCCATGCCGCGATCGAGCAGGCTGAACCGGCCGATGCCGAAGCCCGGCTCCATCGCCAGCCCGTAAGCGCCATAGCCGTAGAGGTAGAGCGCCCCCGATCCGTCGCGCGGATAATCCCGGCGATAGACGATCGACACCGGCACCCGCACCCCGTCGCGCGCGACGATCTCCAGCCGCTCAGTCGCATAGAGCGAGGGGTCGTAACCCGATGGAATCTCCTGCACTTTCAGGATGTCGCGGGTTTGCGCGGCAACGTCATAGTCGATCACCGTGCCCGGCGTGACCATCGATTCATAGGCAAGCCGCAGCACCGGCGTCCGGTATTCGGGATTGTCGTCCAGCCCGGCCGTATAGCTGGCTTCGGGAAAGGCGATCTGATGCGCCGCGCCGCCGCGATAATCATGGATGCGGATGCGGTCGAGGCCATGCTCGCGCCCTTCGACCACGAACCAGTCGGCAAAGCAGGTGACGTCGGTCAGATAGAAATCGGCCGATGCCGGCAGCAGCTCCTGCCAGTCGCCGGGCGCGGTCAGCGGCGCGGTGACGAGGCGGAAATTGGGGTGCGTGTCATTGGTGCGGATGAACAGTCTATCATCATGTTCTTCCACGTCATATTCGCGATTTGGCAGGCGCGGCGCGACCAGGATCGGCTGCGCCAGCGGATCGGCATAGGGGATCAGCCGGATCTCGCTGGTCACATGGTCGCCGGTCGACACCAAAATGAATCGCCGCGACTGGGTGAGGCCCAGCCCGACCTGAAAGCCCTGATCCGCCTCGCGGTAGATTTCGACATCCTCGGCCACCGGCGTGCCCAGCCGGTGGAGCTTGGCGACATCGATCCGCCAATGTTCGTTGACCAGCCCGTAGAGCAGCGACCGGCCATCGCCCGCGAACAGGAACCCGCCCAGCGTGCCTTCGATCACCTCGTCCAGATGCGCGCCGGTGGTCAGGTCCTTGATGCGGATGGTGAAACGCTCGGCCCCGCTGTCGTCGACCGCATAGGCGAGCAGCCGGTCATCGGGGCTGATGTCCATGCCGCCAAGGCGGAAATAGGGCTTGCCCTCGGCCAGCGCCGGCTCGTCGAGGATCAGCTCGGCATGCGCCAGTTCCGCCCCGGTGCGCGGGCGGGCGGGGTTGCCGGCGGCCGGCGCGCGCCACCATTTGCGATATTGGGCACCGGTGTCGAACGACCGCCAATACCAATAGGCGCCGTCACGCTGCGGCACCGAGCTGTCATCTTCCTTGATGCGGCCTTTCAGCTCGGCAAAGATCGTGTCGACCAGCCCCTGACGGCCCGCCATCGCGGCCTCGAAATAGGCGTTTTCCGCCTCCAGATAGGCGAGGATTTCGGGATCGCCGACCTCCGGATAGCCGGGGTCGCGCAGCCAGGCATAGGGGTCTTCGATCGAGACGCCGTGATGGGTGACGGTCGTCGGGCGCACGGCCGCGCGCGGCGGCGGGGGAAGATCGGTCATGACAGCGGGTTAGCGGTTCGGGCGCGCAAGGAAAAGGCAAGCCGGGCCGATTTGCGTGTCCGAGGCCGGGATTTGGGGGCGGCAGTGACGGCCAAGCCGTGCCGCACGCCTATAATGTAATTGTTTTCTGCCGGCGGCCGGGGTGCTTGTCTTTGCCGTCAGTCGTGCCATCCTCGGCGCGCAAGGGGCAGGTGCAGGCGACCGAATGTCCGTGAACCAGGCAAGCCTAGAGAAGACCGTCATCAGTCCGAGCGACGAGGCATCGTGCAGCCTTGACATCGTGCGCAGCCATCTGGCGATCGTCGGCGCGCGCGAAGGGGTGTGGGACTGGGACCTGCAGACCGGGTCGGCCTGGTGTTCCGAACAATGGGCGCAGGTGCTCGGCTATCGGCAGGACGAGATCCCGGACACGGCGGTCGCCTGGGCCGAGCTTTGCCATCCCGATGATCTCCGCGCCGTCCAGGCCGCGCTCACCGCCCATTTCAAGGGCGAGCAGCCCTATTACGATTCCGAACACCGGCTGCGCACGCGCAGCGGCGACTGGATCTGGGTGCAGGCGCGCGGCCAGGTGCTGCGCCGCTCGCCCGAAGGACGGGCGCTGCGCTGCGTGGGGACTTTTTCCGATATCTCGCTGCGCAAGGGCAGCGAGTTCAGCGCGCGCTTTCTGCTCGCCCTCAACGACCGGCTGAAACTGATCGGCGATCCGCTGGCGATGATCGATGCCGCCTCGGCCGCGCTTGGCCGCCACCTCGGCGTGTCGCGCGTCGGCTTTGCCGAAATCGACATTGCGAACAATCATTTCGCGATCGACCGGGAATGGCGTGCCGGCGATGCCAGTCCGATGACGGGGCGCTGGCCGCTCAACCGGTTCGGGGGCGTGTTCCTCGATGCGCTGACCGAGGGCCACACTGTGACTGTCGAGGATGTGCAGGCGGATGCGCGGACGCAGCAGGCACGGGTGGCGGCGGCCTATGCGCGGGTGAAGGTGCGCGCCTTTGTCGATGTGCCGCTGGTCAGGGGCGGGCAGCTGATCGCGATGCTCTACGTCCATCATGCCCAGCCGCGACGCTGGACCAGCGTCGAGCTGGCGACGATCCGCGCGGTGTGCGAGCGGCTGTGGGACGCGGTCGAGCATGGCCGCACGCTCGCCGCGCTCCATGCCAGCGAGGAGCGGCTGGAACAGGCGATGACGGCGGCCGGGTTCGGCGCGTGGGACTGGTCGGCCCAGACCGGCGAGTTTCAGGTTTCTGCAAGCTTCCGGCCCGTTCTGGGGGCCGCCATGGCGCAGATCCGCACCTGGAAGGACATGGACGCGCTGGTCCATCCCGATGACCGCGCGGCGGTGCATGCGGCCTCGAACAGCCTCTGGTCCGGCCGCGCGGGCGACCGGTTCGATCTCGAATTCCGCTCCCGCCCCGGCAGCGATGCGCCGCGCTGGCTGGTGACGCGCGGGGCGGTCACCGAACGCTCGCCCGACGGCCGGCCGCTCAGGATGCGCGGCATCATGGCCGACATCACCGAGCGCAAGGCGATGGAGGCCGAGCTGCGCGCCGCGCAGGACATCAGCACCCAGGCGTCGCGCCTGTCGGCAATGGGGGCGCTTGCCTCCACCATCGCGCACGAACTCAACCAGCCGCTCGCCTCTGCGACCAATTATCTGACCGTATCGTCGCTGATGATGGCGCGCGGGCCGGATGCGCGGCCGGACGAGATCATGGCGTCGATCGACGGGGCGGCGGCCAGCATCGGCCGTGCATCCGAAATCATCCGCCGGATGCGCCGTTTCACGCTATCGGGCGAGGTGTCGCGCGTGCCGGTGTCGCTGCGCGCGATCATCGGGCGGGCCTGGGAAACGCTGCGTCCGCGCGCCGACTCAGAGGGCGTCCAGCTGGTCCGCGACCTGGATGAGGCGCTCGACACCGTCGAATGTGATCCGATCCAGATCGAACAGGTGGTCGCCAATCTGATGAAGAATGCGCTCGATGCGATGGCGGGCAGCGCGGTGCGCCGGCTGATACTCGCGTCGCGCGTCACCGGGCGCGAGCTTCGCGTCAGCGTCGCTGACAGCGGCCCCGGCCTGCCGCCCGATGTCGCCGCCAATCTGTTCGAGCCGTTCCGCACCACCAAGGCCAATGGCACCGGCCTGGGGCTGCCGATCTGCCGGACGATGATCGAGGCGCATGGCGGGCGCATCTGGGCCGAGGACGCGCCCGGCGGCGGTGCGCAGTTCGTCTTCACCCTGCCGCTTGACCGCGACTGAATGCTGCCAAAGCCGGCGGCGCGCGCGACCGGATCCGGGGGTGAAGCAGCGCGGCTGGACGCTCCGGCCTGCCAACAAGGGTGACGAACCGGGCTGGCGTGCCTAAATCCAGTGTGAAAACCGATGGAGGAGTGCCGATGTCCACCTATGAAGCCCGTCTGGCGGCGCTGCGCGACCAGCTGAAGCGCAACCGGCTCGACGGCTTCGTCGTGCCGCTGACCGATGAGCATATGAGCGAATATGTCGGCGCCTATGCCCAGCGGCTGGGCTGGCTGACCGGCTTTCAGGGCTCGGCGGGCACTGCGGTCGTGCTGCCCGAGGAAGCGGCGATCTTCATCGACGGACGCTACACGCTGCAGGTGCGCGAGCAGGTCGATCCCGCGCACTGGGCCTATGTGTCGGTGCCCGAGACGAGCGTCGCCGACTGGCTGGGCGCGCATGCGCCGGGCGGCGCGCGCATCGGCTATGATCCCTGGCTGCATACCCGCGCCTGGGTGGAGGCGGCATCGGCGGCGCTGGCCGAACGCGGGGCGGAACTGGTCGCGGTCGACACCAATCCGGTCGATGCGGTTTGGCCCGATCAGCCGGCCCCGTCGGCGGCGCGGCTGATCGTCCATCCCGACAGCCATGCCGGGCGCAGCGCCGCCGACAAGCGCACCGACATCGCCCAGTGGCTGGCCGGGCGCGGGGCCGATGCGGTGGTGCTGTCGGCGCTCGATTCGATTGCCTGGGCGTTCAACATCCGTGGTCAGGATGTCGAGCGCACGCCGGTTGCGCTCGCTTATGCGCTGGTCCACCGCGACGGCACCGCCGATCTGTTCGTCGCCCCGGAAAAGGTCGGCGATGATGTCGTCCGCCATCTCGGCAACGCGGTGCGGCTGCATGACCGCGCGGCCTTTGCCGAGGCGCTTGGCGGTTTTGCCGGCAAGCGCGTGGCCGTCGATCCCGAGCGCGCGGTGGCCGCGATCTTTGCCCGGCTGGAACAGGGCGGGGCGCGCACGCTGGCGCTGCGCGATCCGGCGGTGCTGCCCAAGGCGATCAAGAATCCGGTGGAAATCGCCGGGCATCAGGCCGCTCAGGCGCGCGACGGTGCCGCTATCGTCAACTTCCTGCACTGGCTGTCGATCGAGGCCCCGCGCGGCGGCCTGACCGAAATGTCGGCGGCGGAGCGGCTGCGCGGTTTCCGCGAGGCGACCGGCTGCCTGCGCGACCTGTCGTTCGACACGATTTCGGCCGCCGGGCCGAATGCCGCCATCCCGCATTACCGGGTGACCGCCGAATCGGACCGGCCGATCGTGATGGACGGCATCTATCTGGTCGATTCGGGCGGCCAGTATCAGGACGGCACCACCGACATCACCCGCACCGTCATCATCGGCACGCCGACGGCCGAGATGCGCGACCGCTTCACCCGCGTGCTCAAGGGGCATATCGCGATTGCAACCGCGCTGTTCCCGCGCGGCACGCGCGGCCAGCAGATCGATGCCTTTGCCCGCCGCCCGCTCTGGGAAGTGGGGCTGGATTACGCCCATGGCACGGGCCATGGCGTCGGCAGCTATCTGTCGGTGCATGAAGGGCCGCAGCGCATCGCGACCTTTGGCGGCGGCGACGAGCCGCTGGCGGCGGGGATGATCCTGTCCAACGAGCCCGGATACTACAAGGCGGGCGACTATGGCATCCGCATCGAGAATCTGGTGCTGGTCGTCGCGCGCAGCGTCGCCGGGGCGGAGCGCGAAATGCTGGGGTTCGAGACGCTGACCTTCGCGCCCATCGACCGGGCGCTGATCGACGCCGATATGCTGACCGCCGCCGAACGCGACTGGCTCAACGCCTATCACGCCGATGTGCTGGCGCGGATCGGCCCGCTGGTCGAAGGCGAGACGCGGGCCTGGCTGACGGCGGCCTGCGCGCCGGTCTGAGGGGCCGGCTCCCGCAGCCCCCCGTCAGTCGCCGGGGGGGCGCGGCGGCGTCGCGGGCTGCGCATCCCGTTGGCCGCTGTCATCGGTCGTCGCCGCGCGGGCCTGCGCCTTGCGTTTGCGGAGGTTTTCGCGCAGCGCGGCGGCCAGTCGCCGGGCGCGTTCATCGTCCTGAGCCATCGCCGCCGCGCTAGCGCCAGCAACAATGGCTTGACAAGAGCCGCCCGCTGAACCAAGTGCGCGCCTCGCCCGTCGGGCCGTGCTGCCGTAGCTCAGTGGTAGAGCGCATCCTTGGTAAGGCTGAGGTCGCGAGTTCAATCCTCGCCGGCAGCACCATTTTCTCCCCCTCAGCCCGTCCTCTCCGGGGTGCGCGGTCCGGCGCTTCTGTCCGCGTGACGAATATGCCAGACCGTTGCCACGACATCATGGCGGGGCGGGGACAGCATGACCTCAATCGACGCGCTTGAGCAGGCCGGGGCCAGTCAACACCGGGCCGGGCAGGTGGATACGGGGCAGGGCTTTGCCGGCTTTCGGCAGCGGATGACGCAGGGCGTGCGGCATGATGCGGTGCTGGCCACCGTCGAGCGCGATGCGGTGATCGGCCCGCCTTTTCTGTTCATGACCGTCATGTCCGCGGGCGTCGCGATTTTGGGGCTGCTCCAGTCCTCGCCGGCGGTGGTGATCGGTGCGATGCTGATTTCGCCGCTGATGGGGCCGATTCTGGGGCTTGGTTTCGGCCTCGCGCTGTTCGATTTCGCCTTGCTGCGCCGGGCGCTGCTGGCGCTGGCGGCAGGGATCGGGCTGGCGGTGTGTTTTGCCGCTTTGGTCGTGCTGATGTCGCCGCTGAACGAGGTGACGCCGGAGATCGCGGCGCGCACCCGGCCCAATCTGTTCGATCTGATCGTGGCGATGCTGTCGGGGCTGGCGGCGGCCTATGCGCTGATCCGGGGGCTGTCGGGGACGTTGGTCGGCGTCGGCATTGCCGTGGCGGTGATGCCGCCGCTCGCAACCGTCGGTTTCGGGCTGGCGACCGGCAATATGGCGATTGCCGGCGGTGCCGCGTTCCTGTTCTTCACCAATCTGATGGCGATCAGCCTGAGCGCGGCGGCGCTCGCCCGGCTCTACCGGTTCGGGCACAAGCTGTCCGAACGCCAGACCTGGCTGCAGGCGGGGCTGATCGTCGCGGTTTTTGCCGGGCTGTCGGTGCCGCTTGGCCTGTCGCTCAGCCGGATCGCGCAGGAATCGGTCGTCGCGCGGCAGGTGCGCGATGCGATTGCGCGCGAGTTTGCCGACAAGGCGCGCGTCGCCCAGCTGGTGATCGATCACGACGCCAGCCCGCTGCGCGTGTCGGCGACGGTGTTCACCCCCGAACTGCGCGCCGATGCCGCCAGCCGCGCGGAGGCGGCGATCGCCGCCCGGCTCGGCCAGCCGGTCGAGGTGGCGCTGGATCAGGTGCGGGTGGGGGCAGCGGCCCCGGATGCGGCGCAGCTTGCCGCCGCCCGCGCCGAGGCTGATGATTCGGCCGAACAGCAGGTGCGGGCGCAGCTGGCGCTGGTTGCGGGCGCGCCCGATACGGCAGTGCTGATCGACCGGCAGCGCCGGGTGGCGCGGGCGCGGGCGGCGGCGCTGCCCGGTGCCACGCTTGCCGCCTATCGGATGCTTGAGGCGCGGGCCGCCGCCGCGCTGCCGGGCTGGACGGTGCTGATCGCCCCGCCGGTCGACACGCTGCCGGCGCTGACCGATGCGCCGCCTGCGGATCAGGCAGAGGCGCTGGGCCTGATCGCCTGGGCGGCGGCGCGGCTGGAACGCCCGGTGCAGCTGGCCGGGGAGGGGGCGGAGCCGCTCGCCGCCCGGCTGGCCGAGCTGGGGGTGCAGGTGGCACCGGGACCGTCGTCCGGCCGCCCGCGCGTCTCATGGGCACCGGGGGGCGGCGATCCGGCAGCTGCGGGCGGGGAATAATCTGGCGGCAATGGCTTGCCCGGCCGCATCGGCCCCGCAATAACCCGCATCATGATCCGTCGCACGCCCCCCGCTCTTGCCCTGCTCCTGTCCGCCAGCGCGCTCGCCGCCGCCCCGCCTGCTGCCGATCCCGCCGCGTCCGGCCCGGCGCTGTCGCTTGAGCGGATCTTCGCCAATCCGGCGCTTGGCGGGCCTGCGCCCCGGCTGCTGCGCCTGTCGCCCGATGGCCGCTGGCTGAGCGCGCTGCGCAACCGGCCGGACGACAAGCAGCGTTACGATCTGTGGGCGGTCGACACCCGCACCGGCGCGCAGCGCATGATCGTCGACAGCCGCACGCTGGGCGGCAGCGGTCCGCTGTCCGAGGCGGAGAAGATGCAGCGCGAACGTGCGCGCATCGCCGATCAGACCGGCATCGTCGCCTATGACTGGGCACCCGATGCGCAGAGCCTGCTCGTGCCCGTCGATGGCGATCTGTATCTCCAGCCGCTGGGCGGGCAGCCGCGCCGGCTGACCGCGACCGCGACCAGCGAGCTTGACGGCACGATCAGCCCGCGCGGCGGCTTTGTGTCGTTCGTGCGCGACCAGAATCTGTTCGTCCATGATCTGAAGACCGGCACCGAACGCGCGTTGACCAAAGATGGCGGCGGCACGCTCAGCTGGGGCGTGGCCGAGTTTGTCGCGCAGGAGGAGATCGACCGGACCCGCGGCCATTGGTGGTCGCCCGATGACCGCATGATCGCCGTCGCCCGCGTCGACGAGGCCCCGGTCGCCACCGTTACCCGCGCCGCCATCGGCGCGGACGGCACCCGCGTTTACGAACAGCGTTATCCGCGCGCGGGCACCGCCAATGCGCGCGTCGGCCTGTATCTGATCGACGCGGCCGGCGGCGCGCCGCGGCGCGTCGATCTGGGCGCGGACGAGGATATCTATCTGGCGCGGGTCAACTGGCTGCCCGACGGCTCGGCGCTGCTCGTCCAGCGCCAGACGCGCGACCAGACCCGGCTCGACCTGCTGCGCGTCGATCCCGCGACCGGCGCGTCGACCGTGCTGTTCAGCGAGACGGCGGCGACCTGGGTCAATCTCAACGACGATCTGCGCCCGCTGACGGGCGGCGGGCTGCTCTGGACGTCGGAGCGTGACGGCCATGCCCATCTCTACCGGTTCGACAAGGGCCGCTGGACGCAGCTGACGCGCGGCCCCTGGCAGGTGAAGAAGCTGCTGGGCGTCGATGAGGCGGCGGGCCGCGCCTGGATCCTCGCCAATCGCGACACGCCGCTCGAATGGCATGTCTATCAGGTGTCGATCACCGGCCGCGCCGATCCGGTGCGCGTGACCGAGCCGGGCTTCAGCCATCAGGCGGCGATGGATGCCGCCGGGCAGCGGCTGATCGTCACCCGGTCGAGCACTGTGCAGCCGCCCCAGACCTATCTGGCCGACGACAAGGGCAAGCGCATCGCCTGGGTCGAGGAAAACCGGCTGGCGGGCGATCATCCCTATCAGCCCTATCTCGCCCGCCATGTCCGCCCCGATTTCGGCACGCTGACCGCCGCCGACGGGCAGGTGCTGCATTACAAGATCTTCCGCCCGCGCGGCTTTGCCGGGCCGCGCCCGGTGTTCTTCCAGGTCTATGGCGGGCCGGGCGGCGGGCGGCAGGTGGTCAATGAATGGAACAGCCTGACCCACCAATATCTGGTGCAGAAGGGCTGGATCGTGTTTTCGATCGACAATCGCGGCACGCCCGATCGCGGCAAGGCGTTCGAAGCGCCGATCCACCGCAAGCTGGGCCAGGCCGAGGTTGCCGACCAGCTGGCCGGGCTTGCCTGGCTCAAGACCCAGGCCGATGTCGATCCGGCGCGGATCATCGTCAATGGCTGGTCCTATGGCGGCTATATGACGCTGAAGCTGCTCCAGGCCGCGCCGGGCGCGTTTGCCGGCGGCATTTCCGGCGCGCCGGTGACCGACTGGGGTCTGTACGACACCCATTACACCGAACGCTATCTGGGCGATCCGCGCCAGGATGCTGCCGCCTATGTGCGGGCGGGGGCGCTCGATCAGGCCGGGCGCATCGCCGATCCGCTGCTGCTGATTCACGGCATGGCCGACGACAATGTGGTGTTCGACAATTCGACTGCGCTGATGGCGCGTTTGCAGGCGGCCGGTACGCCGTTTGAAACCATGGTCTATCCGGGGTTCGGCCACCGCGTCGCCGGGCCGGGGGTGAGCGTGCATCTCTGGCGGACGATCGAGCGCTTCCTCAACCGGGTGGCGACGGGCGATCCGGCGGAGGCGGGAGCGGGCGGCGGCGCACAATAACCATGGTGCCGGGGTTGCGCGCCGCGCCCCGAGGCGTCACAGGGCCGGGCCATGACTGACACCGCCACCCTGCCGCCTGCGCTTGACGGGCTGGTCCCGGCCGCGCTCGCGCCGCGCAGCTTCCGCATCTTTCTCGAGGATTTCGAGCTGCCGGTCGATATCGGCTTTCACGATTTCGAGGTCGGCACGCCGCAGCGCCTGCTCGTCACCGTCGATGTCGAGATCGATCCCGCCAGCTTCCCCGACACGGACGAGGAAGCGAGCGCGTGGAATTATGATTTCCTGCGCACCGAGGTGACTCGGCTGGCGACCAGCCGGCGCTTCAACCTGCAGGAAACGCTGGCGCGCGAAATCTACACGCTGATCGCCGCGCGCAAGGGCGTGATTGGCCTGCGTGTCGCCACCCGCAAGCCCGACGTCTATCCCGATTGCCGCGCGGTCGGCATCGAGATCAGCTCGCGCTGACCGCAAAACGGTCGGGCGGCTGGCCGCGCATCCCCGCCCGTTTCGTCGGCCGGCGTCCGCTCAGGGGGCCACTGCGCCCCGGTTGCGCGCGCACCGGCCCAGCCCTGACAGCACCAGCGCATAATCGGCGCGGGCCGCCGCCTGTTCGCCGCGGCTGAGACGGCCGACCGCCCCCTCGGGCAAGGCCGGGGGCAGGCCGCAGGCCAGCCGGTACCACAGCAAAGTGTCGCGGGCCGGGGCGGCGGCGGCTTCATCCACGATCTCGCCCAGCGCGACCGCCCAGCGCGGCGTCTCGCCCGGACGGCGCAGCACCGACAGCGACACCGGCCGCCGATTGTCAGTGGCGAGGAAGATCTGCGTTTCGCTTTCGCCCGGCAGCGCGCCCGGCACGTGAAAGGCGCCGGTGATGCCGGTGATGCGCGGCGGCGCATCGGGCAGGCGGCTTTCGGCCAATATGGCTTCCGCCTGGGCCAGCTGGGCGGCGTCGACCGCCAGCTGCGCGTCGGGCGCGATCAGCTGGATCATGTCCGTCCGCCCCGGCACCGGCCGCGCGAAGATCAGCAGGCTCTGCCCGCGCAGCCTGGGCGCGCGGCCGCGCGAATCGACGGGCACATCGGCCAGATAGCTCAGCCGCGGCGGCAGGCCGGCGATACCGCGAATCAGTCGCGACACATCGATCTCGACCAGCAGCCTTTGCCGTCCCGACATGACACCGATAGACAGTTCGGGGGGCAGGGGCTGGGCGCGGCGGACTGTGCCGATCAGGGCCAGTGGGGCGTCGATGCCCAGATCCGCAAGGTCCGCATAGGTGGCGGAAAAGCCCTGCGGCCGATCAGCGGACTGCGCGGCAAGCGGGGTTGAAGCGGCGATTGCCGTAACGGCAAGGGCGATATGCAAGCGATTCATGGCGTTCCATAATTGCGGCGGGCGGGGCTGGGCGGCTCACACAAAAACGTCATAAGGCCGATCTAGGTACGATCCGTACGACAAAGAGTTTGCGTCTCCTATGGGGCGACGATAGAAAACCGGCCTTCTGCCTAACAAGACAATAAGGGAGGGCGGAACCGATCACTGCGGCACCGGCCCTGCGCTCCCTTCGCGCCTGGCCAGGCCGCGAGAGGGAGTCTCGTTACTGAATGGCCTACGCTGACAAACAGGGCTTGAGCGGTAGCAAGGTCGTGTCGATCGGGATTGTCATCCTGATCCACGCGGCGCTTGGCTACGCGTTCGTGACCGGCCTTGCCTTCAACGTCATCAAGCAGGTCGCCAAAGATCTGAAGACTTTTGACGTCGAGGAAGAGCCGCCACCTCCGGAGGAAGAACCGCCGCCTCCGCCACCCGAACAGAAGATCGAGCCGCCGCCCGTGGTGACGCCGCCGCCGATCGTCCAGACGCCTGTCCAGCAGGCCCCGGTGATCCAGTCGCAGCCGAACCCGCCGCCGGTGTTCGTGCCCGATCCCCGGCCGGCCCCGCCGCCGCCTCCGCCCGCGCCGCGCATCAGCAAGGCTGCCGGTGCAAAGGGCGATCCGGCACAGTGGGTCACGCAGGACGATTATCCGCCGCGCGCGCTGCGTGAAGAGCGGGAAGGCACGACCGCCATCAGCTGGGAAATCAACGAGCAGGGCCGCGTGGAAAATTGCCGCGTGACCAGCTCGAGCGGTTCGCCCGACCTGGACGAAGCGGCCTGCCGCGCCATCACACGCCGCGGGAAATACACCCCGGCGCAGGATGAGAATGGCAGCCCGATGCGCACGTCCCAGTCGCGCCGGATCCGCTGGCAGATCCCGAAATAAGGCGGCAGGCCCCGCCCATGCGGGGCCGCCCCGGCAGGTAAAAATCTTTAGAGGAAGTTTCGAACAATGCTCACCCACATCGCTCTTTTCGCCGCCGAAGCGGCGGCCGGCGCCCCCGCGGGCGAAAACCCCTATGGCCTTAAAGCCGCGCTCGAGCAGGGCGGCCTGATCGCCTGGTCGACCTTCATCATCCTCGTCGGCATGTCGATCGTGTCGTTCTACATCCTGTTCACCAAGCTGTTCGAGCAGCAGAAGATCCTCAACCAGGGCAAGAAGGTCCGTCAGAGCTTCTGGTCGATGACCAGCCTGAAGGACGGCGCCAACAAGCTCGACAAGAACAGCGCCTATCGCCAGATCGTCGACGACGCGCTCGTCGCCCAGGAACAGCACACCAAGCTGACCGACCCGGTCGAAGCGCATGACTGGCTGCACGGCTCGCTCCACCGCAGCCAGGGCATGATCAAGTCGAAGCTGGCGGGTGGCCTCGCCTTCCTCGCCACCGTCGGCGCGACCGCGCCGTTCGTCGGCCTGTTCGGCACCGTCATCGGGATCTACCGCGCGCTCATCAAGATCGGCCTTGCCGGTCAGGCGTCGATCGACGCGGTCGCCGGTCCGGTCGGTGAAGCGCTGATCATGACCGCGCTCGGCCTCGTCGTCGCGGTTCCGGCCGTGCTCGCCTTCAACTGGCTGCAGGGCCGCAACAAGGCGATCTCGGAAGAGCTGTCGGACTTCTCGAACGACGTGCTCGGCTACATGATGTCGGGTGGTGCGGTGAAGCCGCAGACTGCCGTCGCCGCGCGTCCGGCCACCGC
>DBAW01000262.1:1245-14130 GCA_002291855.1 Sphingomonas sp. UBA1000 | reverse complement strand
CCGCCGCCGCGCCCAAGGCTTAAGCATCGGTCGGGCAGGCGGGGAAACCCGCCTGCCTCCCGCCGCCGGTTCGCCGGTGGCGCAGACAGGATAACTCAACATGGCAATGGCAGTCGGGGGCGACAGCGACTCCCCCATGTCCGACATCAACACGACGCCCCTTGTGGACGTCATGCTGGTGTTGCTCATCATCTTTCTGATCGCCGTGCCCGTCGTGATCCAGACGGTCGAGGTCAAGCTGCCCGATGTGCGGTTCGATCCGACCACGACCAAGCCCGAAAACGTTTCGCTGTCCATCCGGGCGGTGAACGGTGAGTGCGAGGTCTATTGGGGCGTGACGCGGGTGAATGCGGACGAGCTGCTGGAACGCGCGGTCGTCAAGCTCAAGGCCGAAATCGACCGCCAGGGCGGTCCGGGCAACCCGGATCTCGAGCTGCCGGAAGTGCATATCCGCGGTGACGTGGCGACGCCTTACCGGTGCATCGGCGGGGCGATCTACACGATGCAGCGGGCCGGTTTCGCCCGGGTGGGCTTCATCTCGCAGCCCGCGCCCGGTGGCGCGACCACCCGCTTGTAAGGCAGGAGCAGTCTAGATGGCTATCAGTGGCGGCCGCGACGACGGCGAGCCGATGGGCGAAATGAACACGACGCCGCTTATCGACGTCATGCTCGTTCTGCTCATCATGTTCATCATTACCATCCCGATCCAGACCCATGCGGTGAAGATCGACCTGCCGGTCAACGACCCGAACCAGAAAAACAATCCGCCGATCGACCCGGTCAAGAACAAGATCTCGGTCGACCCGGCGGGCCAGATTCTCTGGAACGGCGCACCGATCGACGAAGCGACGCTCAGCCTGTATCTGGAGCGGACCCGGGCGATGAACCCGGAACCCGAACTCCATGTCCAGCCCGATGCGAATGCGCGCTATGACGTGGTCGACCGCGTTCTCGCGGTGATCAAGAAGTCCGAAGTGACCAAGATGGGTTTCGTCGGCAACGAACAATATGGCAATTTCTGATCGCTGACCGGCTGCGGCCCCGGGGAATGGGGTTGTGCCGGCGGACGGAAGAACCGGGGCGGTCCTGCGGGGCCGCCCTTTTTTTGTGCCGACCGGGCCCTTTGCCTTGTGTTTCGCCCGGGCCTGAAAATGCTCTGGAGCGGTTTCCGATCCGATTGCATCGGATCGGCCGCTCTGGGCCTTTGATCTGCCGCATTTTCCGAGTCGCCGGGTGATTCAACCCGGCTTGAAAATGCTTTGGGCCTTTGATCTGCCGCATTTTCCGGGTCGCCGGGTGATTCAACCCGGCTTGAAAATGCTCTAGGGGGCGGCGGGTGAACGACCTGCCGATCCATCATGTGCTGGACGCGCTGCTGGCCACGCTTGCCGTGCGCAACAGCGCCGTCCTTGTCGCGCCGCCGGGCGCGGGCAAGACCACGGCGGTCGCCCCGGCGTTGATCGGGCAGGACTGGTGCAGCGGCGAGGTGCTGCTGCTGTCGCCGCGCCGGCTGGCGGCGCGTGCGGCAGCCGAGCGCATGGCCGAGATGGCGGGCGAACCGGTCGGCCGCCGTTTCGGCTATCAGACGCGGCTCGACAGCAAGCGCTCGGCCGCGACCCGCGTCACCGTCCTGACCGAGGGGATTTTCGTCAACCGCATCCAGGCCGATCCCGAACTGGCCGGGGTGTCGGCGGTGCTGTTCGACGAGGTGCATGAGCGCAGCCTCGACAGCGATTTCGCATTGGCGCTGGCGCTCGATGCGCAGGCGGCGCTGCGCCCCGATCTGCGCCTGATGCCGATGTCGGCGACGCTCGACGGCGCACGCTTTGCCGCGCTGCTGGGCGATGCCCCGGTGATCGAAAGCGCGGGGCGCAGCCATGATCTGCGGCTCGTCCATCTGGGGCGCGGCCCGGATCAGCGCATCGAGGACGCCGCCGCCGCCGCCATCCGCACCGCGCTGCGCGAGGAGGCGGGCGGCATCCTCGTTTTCCTGCCCGGCGTCGCCGAGATTGAGCGGGTGGCCGAGCGGCTGGACGCATTGCCCGATGGCGTCGATCTGCACCGGCTGCACGGCCAGATCGACCCGTCGGCGCAGCGCGCGGCCATCGCCCCGGCCCCGGCCGGGCGGCGCAAATTGGTGCTCGCCACCTCGATTGCCGAAACCAGCCTGACGCTCGACGGTGTTCGCATCGTCATCGATTCGGGGCTGGCGCGGCGGCCGCGCTATGACCGGGCGGCGGGGGTGACGCGGCTGGTGACCGAACGGGCCAGCCAGGCGGCGATCGTCCAGCGCGCCGGGCGCGCGGCGCGGCAGGGGCCGGGCACCGCCTATCGGCTGTGGGAGGAGGCGGCGACGGCCGGGCTGCCGCGCTTCGACCCGCCCGAGATTGCCGAGGCCGATCTGTCGGCGCTGACGCTGGCATCGACCATCTGGGGCGTCGCCGATCCGCGCGCGCTGCGCTGGCTCGATCCGCCGCCCGAGGCTGCGGTCGCTGAGGCGCGGGCGCGGCTGATGCGGCTCGATGCGCTCGACGCCGATGGTCGGGTGACCGCGCATGGCCGCCGCATCGCCGAGCTGCCGCTGCCGCCGCGCCTTGCCCATATGCTGGTCGCGGCGGCGGCGCGCGGCGCGCGCGATCTGGCGGCCGATGCGGCGGTGCTGCTGTCCGAGCGCGGGCTGGGCGGCAATGACCCCGATCTGGAACAGCGGCTCACCCGCTGGCGGCGCGATCGGGGCCAGCGGGCGGAAGGCGCACGCGGGCTCGCCCGGCGCTGGGCAAGGCTGGCGGGGACGGGGGCGGACGGCGCGGAGGCACTCGGTCTGGGGCAGGTGGTGGCGCTGGCCTTTCCCGACCGGCTGTCGCGGCGGCGCTCGGCCGATGGCGCGGACTGGATCAGCACCGGGGGGCGCGGATTCCGGCTCGATCCGGCATCGTCGCTGGCCGGGGCCGAATGGCTGGCGGTGGCCGAGGTGCAGGGCGCGGCGGCGGGGGCGCGCATCCTGTCGGCCGCGCCGCTGACCGCCACCGAGGTCGAGGCGCTGTTTGCCGAGCGGATCGAGACGGTGCAGCAGCTGCGCTTCGATCCGGCGACCCGGGCGGTGCAGGCGCTGCGCGAACGGCGGCTGGGCGCGGTGCGCCTGTCGAGCGGGCCGGACGACCGCGCCGATCCGGCGGCGATTGCCGCGCTGCTTGCCGACGCGGTTGCCGAACGCGGGCTGGATCTGCTCGACTGGCCGCCATCGGCGCGGGCGCTGCGCGCACGGGCGCATCATGCCGGCGTCGATCTGAGCGATGAACGGCTGCGCGCGACGCTTGACCAATGGCTGGTGCCCCTGCTCGCCGGCAAGCGGCGGCTCGATGCGATCGATCCCGGCCAGCTGACCGCCGCGCTTCATGACCTGATGGACTGGGACGAGCGCCGCCGGCTCGACCGCGTTGCCCCCGCCAGCTTCCAGTCGCCGGCAGGCAGCAGCCATGCCATTGATTACGCCGCCGAGGCCGGGCCGACCGTCGAACTGCGCGTGCAGGCGGTGTTCGGCCTCAACGTCCATCCGTGCATCGGCGACACGCCGCTGATCCTCAGCCTCACCTCGCCGGCCGGGCGGCCGATCCAGACGACGCGCGACCTGCCGGGCTTCTGGGCGGGCAGCTGGGCAGCGGTCGCCAAGGAAATGCGCGGCCGCTATCCGCGCCACCCCTGGCCCGACAATCCCGCCGATGCGCGCGCCACGCTGCGCACCAAGGCCGCCGATGCGCGCCGGGCGGGCGGCGACGCGCCGGCGGGCGGGGGCGGCAGCCGGGGGCGTTGAGTTGCGCCAAGGCTTGCGATAGAGGCAGGCCCATGTCGCAGGCACGCATCTATCAGCGCAGCAAGAACGCCACTCAGTCGGGCCGCGCCCGCACCGGGGCATGGGTCCTCGAGTTCATGTCGGACGCGGCGATGCCGGTCGATCCGCTGACCGGCTGGAACGGGTCGCTCGACACCCAGCATCAGGTGCGGCTCAGCTTCCCGAGCGTGGATGCCGCGCGTGCCTATGCCGCGCGCCACGGCATCGACGCGCATGTCGTCCCCGCGCCGCAGCCCAAGCTCAAGCTCCAGGCCTACGCCGACAATTTCCGCTGACGGGCGCGTTGGCTGAACATCAGCCGGCAATCGCCGCGCCGAGCAGCAGCAACAGCTTGACGTCGATCCGGCAGCCGCGTGCCCGTGCGGCGGCGACAAAGCCGGGCAGGTCGGCGCGCGCGACGCGGTGGACGGTGATGCCTTCCCCCGGCTCGCCGCCGCCATCGCCGACCTTGACCAGATCATGCGCGCGCACCAGCGTGAAGGTTTCCGAGACCATGCCCGGCGAAGAGGCGAATTCGCCGACAATCTCGACCCGACCGGGGCGATAGCCGGTCTCCTCCTCCAGCTCGCGCGCTGCCGAGGTTGCGACATCCTCGCCCGCAACGACATCGCCGACCAGCCCGGCGGGCAGCTCGATGCACGGCGCGCCGAGCGGCACCCGATATTGCTCGACCAGCAGCACATGATCCTCGGCATCGATGGCAAGGATCACCGCCGCGCCGATGCCGCGCGCGCGGCCGACAAACTCCCAGCGGCCAAGCGTCTTGGTGACGATGTATTGGCCGGACCAGACGATCCGGGGCGCGTCGCCGGGGGCGGCCGCGCTCACAGCTGGATCATCCGGTCGGGCAGCTCGTTCGGGTCCCGCCCGCTGTGCGGCATATGGCGGGCGAGCACCGCGCCGATCGCCGCCACCGCATCGGCAATGCCGTCGCCCGGCCGCCCGGCCTTCAGCCCGGTCAGCAGCGCGGCCATCGCCTCGCCCCATTCCTCGCCGGCGATCAGCCGCTGGATCTGCTGGTCGGCGACGATTTCCGCCCGGTGCTCGAACAGGCTGAGATAAAGCAGCACGCCGGTGCGCGTCGCGGTGCGCTGCTCGGTGCCGACGCGGAAGATCATGATCGCCCGCCGCCGCACCCGCCGTGCCTTGGTGGCATGAGGGATGAGCGCCTGCTTGATACCCGGCACGGCAAACAGGAACCGCCCGGCCAGAAAACACAGCACCGCGGCCGCCATCAGCAGCCCGAGCATCAGCGCCAGCGGCGGCGCATCGCCCCAGCCGGGGTGGAACAGCCCGGCGGCATGGATGAGCAGCGCCGGCACCGATGCGGCGAGCGCGAGCGGCAGCAGCCCCAGCAGCAGCGCCCAGTGCAGCACCGCATCGGCATAGCTGTCGGACTCGGGCGTGACGACGACGGCGATTTCGCCATCGGTATTCGCCTCGGCGGCGCGGATCGCGGCTGCCACCCGGTCATGATCGGCCTCAGTCAGCATCACCAGTCCCCCGAAGCGCCGCCGCCACCGAATGATCCGCCACCGCCGCCGGTAAAGCCGCCGCCCAGCCAGCTGCCGTCGCTGCCGCCCGAATCGCCGCCGCCGAAACCGAACCCGCCGCTGCCGCCCCGGCTGCGCGCCGCGCTCTCGGCGATCTCGCTCGCCACCCACAGCCAGATCGGCCAGTCATCATCGCCCTTTTTGCCGCGATAGCGCCGCGACGCGCCCCATGGCCCGGCGCGCTTGCCCTTGCCCGCCCCGCGCCGCATGGCGAGGATGACGAAACCGGCGACCAGCACCCAGAATATCAGCCCGACAGGAAAGCCGTCGCCGCTGCGCGCGCGGCGCGCGTTCTTGGCATCGAACGCCTTGATCGCCGCATCCTGCTTCGCCTTGGCCTCGTCATCGGGCAGCGACAGCTGGGCGATGATCGCATCGGCCCCAGCCTCCAGCGCGCCGGGCACGTCGCCGCCGTTGCGCAGCAGCGGCATCATCGTTTCGCGGATGATGATGCTCGACAGCGCGTCGGTCAGCACCGGTTCCAGCCCATAGCCGACCTCGATGCGCGGGCCGCGCTGGCCCTTGGGCTCGCGCGGCGCGACCAGCAGCAGCACGCCATTGTCCGCCCCCTTCAGCCCGACGCCCCAGGCGCGGCCGAGCCGCACGCCATAATCGTCGAGCGGATAGCCCTGCAGATCGGCAAGCGTTGCGACGACCAGCTGCCGCCCGGTCCTTTGCTGGAACGCCTCCAGCCTGGCCTTGAGCGCCGCCTCACGGTCGGCGGGGATCACGTCCGCCGCATCGACGACCAGGCCGGTAAAGGCCGGGAAGCTCTGCGCCCGCGCCGCCCCGGCCGGCATCAGGCCGGCCAGCATCAGGCCGGCCAGCACCAGCAATGCGGCGATCAGCAGCGTGGGCAGCAGCGCCCGGCCGGCCGGCCGGGCAGGGCGGGCGGTCGGGCCGGCGATCCTCACTTGCTTTCGAAATTGACCTTGGGGGCCTGATCGGCGTTCGGCGTCGTCGCCTGGAACGGCTGGAGCGGCTTGGCACCATGGACAAGCTTGGCCCCGATCATTTCGGGGAAGGTGCGGATGCGGGTGTTATAATCCCGCACCGCCTCATTATAGTCGCGCACCGCCACGGTGATGCGGTTTTCGGTGCCCTCGAGCTGCGCCATCAGCGTCGTGAAATTGCCCTGGCTCTGCAACTGCGGATAGGCTTCCTGCAGCCGTTGGAGCGGCAGGATCGCCGCCGACAGCCGCGCCTGCGCCTCGCTGAACGACTTCATCGCCGCCGGGTCCGAGAGCTGTTCGGGCGTCACGCTGATGCGCGTCGCATTGGCGCGCGCTTCGGTGACGTTGGTCAGGATGCGTTCTTCCGATGCCGCCGCGCCGCGCACGGTAGCGACCAGATTGGGTACCAGATCGGCGCGGCGCTGATACTGGGCCTGCACATCGGCCCAGCGCGCCTTCACATTTTCCTCGGCCGTGGGCACGCTGTTGATCCCGCAGGCCGACAGCCCGAGCGTCATCGGCATGGCAAGGGCAAGCGCGAGGGCGATTCGCGGGGCAGACAGGCGGCGACGGGTCATGCGGTCCTCCAGATGGAACGGCATGAGAATTAGGGATGGCAGCCGCCCCGCGCAATCGTCCTTGCCTTGCCCGGCCCGATAATCGCACTGTCCGGGGTCTGTGGTGCAACCGGTTTCGGGGAGAAGGGGGATCATGCTTCAGGAGTTCAAGGCGTTCATCAACCGGGGCAATGTGCTCGACCTGGCGGTGGCCGTGATCATCGGCGCGGCGTTCGGCAAGATCGTCGCCTCGCTGACCGACGATCTGCTGATGCCGGCGATCGGCGCGGTGTTTGGCGGGCTGGATTTCTCCAGCTATTTCATCGCGCTCGGCCCGGTGCCTGCCGAACTGGCGGGATCGACCGACTATGTCGCGCTCAAAAAGGCCGGGGTGCCGCTGTTCGGTTATGGCGCGTTCCTGACCCAGGCGGTCAACTTCGTCATTCTCGCCTTCATCATCTTCCTGCTGGTGCGGGTGGCGAACAAGGCGCTCAAGCGCGCGGTCGACGCCGCCGATCCCGCCGATGTCGTGCTGCTGCGCGAGATCCGCGACCTGCTCAAGGAACGCGGCACCCCGCCGGGGGGCGAGGGCTGAGCCCGGGCAGACATGCCGGCCCCGGCCATCCGGGCCGGGGGCGGCTTCACATCTGCGGCGGAATGCCTATATCTGCCGGTGCCGGCTTACCGGCTATGGCGATAAACTGCGGCGTTCAATAGGCGCAGCGGACCCGGGGGCAGTACCCGGCGGCTCCACCAGAATCCGCGGCAGCGCGGATCCTGACGGGGCCGAACCAGGATCGACGTGTGTTGAAAAGCGCTGTTTTCGCCCGGAATGGGACCACCGCAACGGTCCATAACACAAGTGCCAACGACAACGAGGCGCTCGCTCTTGCTGCGTAACTAAGTCCCCCCTGGGGATAAGGTTACAAGGCTATAGCGCGGTCCGGGCCGCACCGGGCAACAGAAGCGGATTCCAGCGGTTTGGGAGGCACCGGGCAACAGAAGCCTCCCACTTTTCCAGCATCCGCCGGCAGCCCGGTCCCTGTTCGGGGCCTCGCCCCGCCTTGTCCCCGGCCATTGGCGAGCAGTGCCGCGCCGGGTTGCGCGACCTGCACCAAAGAAAAGGCGCAACACCGCGGGGGTGCTGCGCCTTTTTCTTTACTCTGTGGCCAACTCTCGGGCTGGCCGCACCGGCCGGGCAGGGGCGCGGTTGCGCTCCGGTGCCCGGCCGGTGCGGGCCGATCCTCAGTCGTCGCCGCCGGTCAGGAAGGCCGGTGCGAATTCCGGCTCGCTGCCCTCCGCGCCGCCTTCGCTGCGTTCGCGGCGCGGGCGGTCGCCCCGGTCACGGCCGCCCCGGCCACCATCGCGGCGGCGGTCGCCGTCACGCTTGGGCCGGTCGCCGCGTTCGCCGCGCTCGCCACGGTCCTCGCGCGGCTGCTTGGCCGGGCGGGTGTCCTCAAGCTCGGCCCCGGTTTCCTGGTCGACGACGCGCATCGACAGGCGGACCTTGCCGCGATTGTCGATCTCGAGCACCTTGACCTTCACTTCCTGCCCTTCGGACAGGACATCGCCGACATTGGCGACACGCTCATTCTTGATTTCAGAGACGTGCACCAGCCCGTCGCGGCCGCCCATGAAGTTCACGAACGCGCCGAAATCGACGATGTTGACGACCTTGCCGGTGTAGATCTTGCCGATTTCCGGTTCCTCGACGATGCCGAGGATCCACGCCTTGGCGGCTTCGATCTGCGACAGGTCGGCCGAGGAGATCTTGATCACGCCTTCGTCGTCGATGTCGACCTTGGCACCGGTGGTGGCCACGATCTCGCGGATCACCTTGCCGCCCGTGCCGATCACGTCGCGGATCTTCGACTTGTCGATGCTGATCGTCTCGATGCGCGGCGCATGGGCCGACAGCTCGGTGCGGGTTTCGCCCAGCGCCTTCGCCATTTCGCCCAGAATGTGCGCCCGGCCTTCATGCGCCTGTTCGAGCGCGACCTTCATGATCTCTTCGGTGATGCCGGCGATCTTGATGTCCATCTGCAGGCTGGTGATGCCTTCGGACGTGCCGGCGACCTTGAAGTCCATGTCGCCCAGATGATCTTCGTCGCCCAGAATGTCGCTGATGACCGCGAAATCCTTGCCTTCGAGGATCAGGCCCATGGCGATGCCCGACACCGGCCGCTTGATCGGCACGCCGGCATCCATCAGCGACAGCGAGCCGCCGCACACCGTCGCCATCGACGACGAGCCGTTCGATTCGGTGATGTCGCTGGTGACGCGGACCGTATAGGGGAACTCCTCCTTGGTCGGCAGCACCGGATGCAGTGCGCGCCAGGCCAGCTTGCCATGGCCGATTTCGCGCCGGCCGGGCGCGCCGAAGCGGCCGACCTCGCCCACCGAATAGGGCGGGAAGTTATAGTGCAGCATGAAATGCTGGTAATGCAGGCCATTGAGGCCATCGATCATCTGCTCGGCATCCTTGGTGCCAAGGGTGGTCGTGCAGATGGTCTGCGTCTCGCCGCGGGTGAACAGCGCCGAGCCATGGGTGCGCGGCAGGAAGCCGGCAATCGCCTCGATCGGGCGGACCTGACGGGTGTTGCGGCCGTCGATGCGGCGGCCTTCCTTCAGGATCGCTTGGCGGACGATATCGGCTTCGAGCTTCTTGACCAGCTTGATCGCTGCCATCTGGTCCTGCGGATTTTCGTCCGCAAACGCCGCCTTCGCCTTGGCGCGGGCGTCGCCCAGCGCCTGGGCGCGTTCCGACTTGTTGGTCAGCTTGTAGGCAGCGGCGATATCGGCACCAATGAGCGCCTTCAGCTTCGCCTTCATCGCGCTCTGATCGGCCTGGGGCGCCATGTCCCACGGGTCCTTGGCCGCCTGTTCGGCGAGATCGATGATCGCGTTGATCACCTTCTGCATCTCGCGGTGGCCGAACATGACCGCGCCGAGCATGATGTCTTCCGACAGCTCCTTGGCTTCGGATTCGACCATCATCACCGCGTCATGCGTGCCGGCGACGACCAGATCGAGCACCCCGGCCTCGACGTCGGCGTCGGTCGGGTTCAGCTGATATTCGCCGTCCTTATAGCCGACGCGCGCCGCGCCGATCGGGCCAAGGAAGGGCACGCCCGACAGCGTGAGCGCGGCCGAGGCGGCGATCATCGCCAGAATGTCGGGCTCGTTTTCGCCGTCATACGACATCACCTGCGCGATGCAGTTGATTTCGTTGTAGAAACCTTCGGGGAACAGCGGGCGGATCGGACGGTCGATCAGGCGCGAGACCAGCGTCTCTTTTTCCGTCGCGCCGCGTTCGCGCTTGAAGAAGCCGCCCGGGATGCGCCCGGCGGAGGCGTATTTTTCCTGATAATGGACGGTCAGGGGGAAGAAATCCTGCCCCTCCTTGACCGACTTGGCAGCGGTGACCGCGCACAGGACCACGGTTTCGCCGAGCGTCGCGAGCACCGCGCCGTCAGCCTGGCGGGCAACGCGGCCCGTTTCGAGTGTCAGGGTCTTTCCGCCCCACTCGATTTCGACAGTCTTCTTGTTGAACATCTGATTTCCTTCATCCGGCCGCCCCATGCGGCCGGGGCCTGTGATTGGGCCGGATATGGCCCAAGAGGGGCGGCCTTATTGCCGGCCCTCTTCTCGCGTCCGCAGTTCAGACGCGTGCGGCGGACGCAGCCGCGCCCGCCGATCCGTCATACCAGCTTTGCCCGATATGACAAAAGGCGCCCCGTGGGGCGCCTTTTGGGAAGATTACTTGCGAAGCCCGAGCTTGGCGATCAGCGCCTGATAGCGCTCGGCATCCTTCTTGCGCAGATAGTCGAGCAGGCTGCGGCGCTTGTTGACCAGCATCAGCAGACCGCGGCGCGAATGATTGTCCTTCGCATGGGTCTTGAAGTGCTGGGTCAGGTTGGCGATGCGCTCGGTCAGGATCGCGACCTGCACTTCCGGCGAACCGGTATCGCCCGAGGCGCGGGCATTGTCCTTGATCAGCGCGTCCTTGCGCTCAGCAGTGATCGACATCGTCGTCCTTTCATCTAGAGGTTGAAGCCGCGCACCACCTTCAGGCGGTTCCCTTCGACCTCGGCCAGCGCCACGGGCGTGTCGCCCAGCATCGCAAAGCATTGGCCATCGGGTGCGGCGATCCCGACCACGACCTGCCCCGAACGGAGCAGCCCTGCCTGATCGGGGGTGAGGGAAAGAGCCGGGATGTCGTCCAGCCCCGCCCTCAGCGGCAGGCAAACGTCTTCAAGCGCGTGGGCCATAGCGGCATCGGCCAGTTTGTCCAGCGAAATCGCGTGGTCCAGCCCGAACGGCCCCGCCTTGATCCGGCGCAGCATCGTGACATGGCCGACCGTGCCGACCGCCTGCGCCAGATCGCGCGCGAGGCTGCGGATATAGGTGCCCTTGGACACATGGGCGGTAAAGCTCGCCTGATCGAGCGGCCCGTCGGGCGTGCCGGGATCGAGGGTGAGCGCATGGATGGTGACGCGCCGCGGGGCGAGCACGACCTCGGCCCCCGCCCGGGCAAGATCATAGGCCCGCGCGCCATCTACCTTCAGCGCCGAATAGGCGGGCGGCAGCTGATCGATCGGACCGCTGAGGGCAGCGGCGGCGGCGGCCAGTGCGGCTGCCATCGGCCGCACCGCGGACTCGGCCACCACCCGCCCTTCGGCATCGAGCGTGTCGGTTTGCGCGCCGAAGCAGATGGTGAACCGGTAGATCTTGTCGCTGTCGAGCATCCGCCCGGCAAGCTTGGTCGCTTCCCCGACCGCGACCGGCAGCACGCCCGAGGCAAGCGGATCGAGCGTGCCGCCATGGCCGACCTTGAGACGCGGATAGCCGCCCGCGCGGAGCGCGCGCTTGACCGCGCTCACCGCCTGGGTGGAGCCGAGCCCCAGCGGCTTGTCGAGAATGATCCAGCCATGCATGATCGGCGGGCCCCTAGAGCATTTTCGAGCCGGGTGAAATCACCCGGCGGCCCGGAAAATGCGGCGAGCGGACATCTCGTTGCCTGACCTCAAAGACCGTCCCGCGACGGGACATGGTTAACGACGCGGCAGGAAATCATGCGGACTGCCATCGTCCCGTCATCGCCCGCGCGCATAGCGACGCCCGGCCCGGCCATCCGCCGGTGCCGCAGCAAAGGGGTATCGTCATGTTCAACTGGATCGCGCGCCCGGGCCGGGTGGCGCTCGCGGCTGGGGTGGCCGCGCTGCCGGCCCTGACCGCGCCGGCCTCTGCCGTCGTCGTGCTGACCGGCACCGGCAGCTATGCGCAGGATTTCGACACGCTCGCCAGCACCGGCACCAGCAATGCGCTGCCCACCGGCTGGGCGCTCGCCGAGACCCTCGCCAATGCCGACAATCGCTACACCGCCACCACCGGCAGCGCCAATGCCGGCGACACTTACAGCTTCGGCGCGGCCGGCGCGACCGAACGGGCGCTGGGCGGGCTGCGTTCGGGCAGTCTCGCGCCGCTGTTTGGCGTGGTGTTCAACAACGACACCGGCCGCACGATCACCGGCTTCGACATCGGCTTTGCCGGCGAACAATGGCGACTGGGGACGCTGGGCCGCGTCGACCGGCTGACCGTGCAGTTCAGCCTGGATGCGACGACGCTGACCAATGGCAGCTGGACCGACATTGCCGCGCTCACCTTCACCGCGCCGGTGACGACGGGCACTGTGGGCGCGCTCAACGGCAATGCGGCGGCGAACCGCGTCGCGCTTTCGCACACGCTCGACGGGCTGAACCTGGCAGCGGGCGGGCCAAACATCAGCTTCCGTTTCGTCGATTTCGATGCAAGCGGTGCCGATGACGGGCTGGCGATCGACGATTTCACGCTGGCGGCGCGGTTTGCCGATGCCCAGGCGCCGATCCCCGAGCCCGCGACCTGGGCGATGTTCATCGCCGGCATGGGCGTGGCCGGGGCGGCGGCGCGCCGGCGGCGGCGGGTGCGCGTGC
>DBAW01000262.1:671-912 GCA_002291855.1 Sphingomonas sp. UBA1000 | reverse complement strand
CGGCGGCGGCGGGTGCGCGTGCTCGCCTGACCGCGATCCGCGCATGATCGGAAAGGCCGTTCACCGCGTCCGGCGGTGGGCGGCCTTTTCCGTCAGGCGATCATGCGGTGCCGGTGCGGCCGGGGATCAGGCGCCGGCCGGTACCGGGGTCGGGGCCGGTGTGGGTCCGGGTGCCGGTGTTGCAGCAGGGGTGCCGGCGGGCGTTGCCGGTGCGGTTGTGGCAAGGCGCGCGCGCAGCGCC
>DBAW01000262.1:0-348 GCA_002291855.1 Sphingomonas sp. UBA1000 | reverse complement strand
GCGCAGCGCCTCGGCGGTCAGCGGCACATTCTTGATCCGCTTTTCCGGCTCTCCGAGCGGCGGGATTTCGGTGTCGCCCAGCGTCACCTTCAGCATGTTGGGGCGGCCGGTGGTGATCGCCGGGGCCTCGGCCCCGTCGGGCAGCTGATAGCGTTCGCCCGGCTGCATTTCCTTTTCGAACAGGCGCTTGCCGCTGGCATCGGTGATGCGCACCCAGACGATATCGGTGGCGGTCAGCACGACCGGGCCGGTGGCCGGGGCAGGGGCGGCCACCGCCGGGGGCGGGGCGGCGGGTGACTGCAATGCCGCCGGTTCGGGCTGGGCGGGGAGGGGGGGGGGGTCGGGCCC